>JAYUTY010000032.1:0-7365 GCA_043754875.1 Gemmatimonadota bacterium | reverse complement strand
CCGGCTTCGCCGTCTCCACGACACGGAACAGCGAATCGACCGTCGACGGCAGGTCGATCGTTGCGTCCGGATTGCTGGTGAAGCCGAGCGTGCTCCGCTTTGGCGTGTAGCCGATATTCGGCTGGCCGAGCCAGAGGCTCAGCGTCTGGCCGAGCATCATCGCGCGCGCCGTGGGATCGTCCGTCTTGTCCGGGGTATCGAGCGACTTCACCGTGTTCTTGAGCGCGGTGGCTGCCACGGCTGGCGTACCGAGCGCACTTCGCGCCTGTTCGAACGTGAACGACGCTTTCGCGAGCGACCCTTTGTTCATTGGCAGGTCGCACGCGGGGGCAGCGGGTGCCGGGGTCGCCTGCGCTCCCAACGTCGAGGCGGCGATGCAGATCGCGCCAAAAGCGACGACGTGCTTGGCAAACAAGGCCATTATAGATCTCTCCATGGTGTGGAACGAGGCAGCCGGCAAACTGCACCAGGCCTGCACAGGCGTGCGCTTCGGGTACCCGCTCGGTTCAGTCGCGTTCCGGTGCACCGAGCGCAAGCTGATAAATATCAGCCTGCCGCCGCCCGGTTGCCAGGGCGACGCGCGACACGTCGTCGAATTCCGGCTTGCTGCGCACGGTTCCGTCCGGCAGCGTGACGATCTTCACGCGAACACCATGCCCGAGCACGTCAACGGAGCCCTCCCGCCGAGCAAGCGCGCTCCGCAGTACGCTGCTGCGACGAACCCCGATCGTCGTCGTCTCCGTCATCAGCAGCAGTTGGAGGCGCTCCGCATCCCCCGGTCGGCACAGGAGCTCGACGCGCGTGCCAGCTCGCCCCTTCTTCATGGTCGCCGCCAGAAGTACGACGTCGAGCGCCCCGTCGGCGCGGAGGCGGTCGCACGCGGACGCGAGGTACTCGGGTGACATGTCATCCACGTCGCAGGCCAGCATCGCCAGCGGCTCGGTCAACAGCCCCCCCGTGTCGCGCGCGACATCGGCCAGGATGATTCGGAGAGCGTTGGCGCGACCGGGAAAATCCTTCGTCCCTGCACCGAAGCCGCTCGCCAGCGGCGTGTACTGCGTTGGAATGCCACCGGTGCTCAGCACGCGCACCAGCGCCGCACCCGTGGGCGTCACGAGCTCCCCCGCCCCGTCCGGGCCAGGGCTCACCAGGTGACCCTCGAGCAGCTTCAGCGTCGCCGGCGCTGGCACGGGCAGCAGACCGTGCGCTGCCCGTACGGTACCGTCGCCGGTCCGAATCAGTCCACAGCGAACGTCCTCCACGCCAAGCTCCGCGAGCCCCCAGATGGAGCCCATCACGTCCAGGATCGCGTCCACTGCACCGACCTCGTGCAGATGAACCTGCTCCGGTGGCATCCCGTGAATCTCGCCCTCGGCCGACGCGATCGCCCAGAAGGCAGCGTCCGCCTTGGTCTTGACGGCATCGGGAGCGTCCGTCGCAGCGACCAGCGCACGGATCTCGGCGATGTGCCGGCCGTGCGGCTGGGGCGGGATCGCGAAGTCCACCTTCCAGCAGACGAGCTCGCCCCGGAGCACCTCCCGGATGTCCACCCGGATCTCGTTCAATCCGAGCCGCTCCGGCAACGCGCGGAGCCACTTCGCATCGAGACCGACACCAAGCAGCGCGCCGAGCGTCATGTCGCCGGCGATCCCGCTGAACGGATCGAGAATCGCTGTGCGCACGATCAGAACCGGTAGGAGGCGCCGCTACCTGTGTTGAACAGGAGCACCTCGGCGCTGGCCGGGACGCGTCCCTCACGGACCATCAGCTCCAGCACGCCGAGCGCACACCCACCTTCCGGAGCGGCATCGATTCCCGAGGCGCGGCTCAGACGGAGCGTGTCGGCGCGGATCACGTCCTCGCTGACCGAACCGGCATCACCACCGCTCTCGTACAGCGCACGGAGGATCAACCGGTCGCCCAGCGGACCGGGCACTCTGAGCCCGCTGGCGTGCGTCGAGGGATTCTCCCACGGCACCGCAAGATCCGCTCGGGCGTGGAACGCGCGCACCATCGGCGCACAGCCGTCCGCCTGAGCGACGATCATGCGCGGCATTGCCACGTCCTTGGGTAGCCACCCCGCATCGCGCATCTCGCCGAACACCTTCCACATGCCGATCAGCCCTGTGCCGCCGCCGGTCGGATAGACGACATGCGTGGGTAGAGCCCACGCCAGCTGCTCAGCCAGCTCGAGCCCCATCGTCTTCTTCCCTTCGATGCGATACGGCTCGCGTAGCGTCGAAACGTCGAAGAACCCGTGCTCCGCGGCGAAAGCGCGCGACTGTTTGCCCGCGTCCCCGATGTGGCCGTCAACCAGCTGCAGGTCCGCGCCGAGCGCCTGGATGGTGGCGAGGATCGGGGACGGCGTGCTGCGCGGGGCATACACGCGCACCGGGATGCGTGCCGCAGCACCGTACGCAGCGAGCGCGGCGCCAGCATTCCCGGCCGTGGGCACGACGAAGCCGGGCACGCCGACTGCCGCGGCGCGCGTCACGGCCGCGCTCATTCCGCGCGCCTTGAACGACGCGGTTGGGTTGAGCCCTTCGTCCTTGACCCACAGTCTCGCGATGCCGAGCTCGCGCGCGAGGTGCGGCAGCTCGTGGAGCGGCGTCGCGCCTTCGCCGAGCGACACCGGGCTCTCACCGTCGGCGAGCGGGAGCACGGCGGCGTAGCGCCACATGTCCCACCGCGGCAGGATCTCCGCCCGCGACGGCCAGGGCGAGTCGTAGCGAACGAGGAACGGCTGCGAGCAGCGCGGGCAGATGGACGCGAGTGCGTCGCCGGGCTGCGAATGGTCGCAGGCAGAGCAGTCGAGGTGCCAGGAGCTCACGTGGTAGTTTCGTCGTTTGAGGGGCCCGCCTCATCGACAGCGGGATCCGCGGCCGAGGGTGCGAGAGCGTCGGATCTTCGCAGCCCCTCAAGAATGCGCGATGCGCTCGTGAGAGAGAAGCCTGGGACCTCGGCGATCTGCTCCGGTGTCGCCTCTCGGATGCCCTGCACGCTGCCAAATGTCGTGAGCAGCAGGCGGCGCTTGTTGTCGCCGATGCCAGGAATGCGCAGCAACTCCGAGGTGATCGTGCGCACGGCGCGGCGCTTTCGCTGGAAGGTGATCGCGAAGCGGTGCGCCTCGTCGCGTGCCTGCTGGAGCATGCGAAGCGCGGGCGAGCGTCGCGACAGCCGGATTGACTCGCTCCGGCCGAGGATGAAGATCTCCTCCTCTCGCTTGGCGAGGCTCGCGATCGGGAGCGACTCCAGCCCGAGCTCGCGCAACTTGGCCGCGGCCGCATTCAGCTGGCCCTTGCCGCCGTCGATGAGGACGAGGTCCGGGAGCGGGCGCGACTCGTCCAGGCGGCGCTGGAAGTACCGGCCGACGACCTCGTTCATCGAGGCGAAGTCGTCGATCCCTTCGACCGTCTTCACCTTGAACTTGCGGTACTCGCTGCGATACGGCCGGCCATTCTGGAACCAGACGCAGGACGCCACGGTGTCCGTGCCCTGCGCGTGCGAGATGTCGAAGCAGACGAAGCTCCGCGGCACCTTCTGCAGTCCGAGCTGCCGCTGCAGCTCGTACACGGGATCGCCGGCCCGTTCTTCGGTCACGTCCTCGGTCAGGCGCGCCTCCTCGAGCAGGTGCCGCGCATTCTGCTGCGCGAGCTCCACGAGATCGCGGCGCGACCCGCGCTGCGGCACATGGATGCGCGTGCGCTCCAGCGTCTCTTCCAGCAGCTCGCGCTCGGCGATCTCGAAGGGGATGATCAGCTCGTGCGCGCGCTCCTCGAGCAGGCGGTACGGGCCGGCGAGATACGTCTCCAGCACGACGTCGTCTCCCTCGCCATCGATGTTGGCGACGAACTGGTGGTCGCGCGCCAGCAGCTTGCCACCGCGAATACGAAGGAGCGCGATCACCGCGTCTTCCCCATCGCGAGCGTAGCCGATCACGTCGCGATCGCCACCCTCCACCTCGGCAACGACGGTCGGCTCCTCCATCTTGCCGAGGTGCACGAGCACGTCGCGCAGCTGCGCAGCACGCTCGAAGTCCAGCGACTCGGCCGCCAGCGCCATACGCTCCTTGACCTTGCGCACGACCTCCTCCGGCTTGCCGCCCAGGAAGTCCAGCACCTCGTCGATCATCGCGCCGTACTCGCCCTGCGTCTGCGCGAGGATGCATGGCGCCTTGCAGCGTCCGATGTGGTAGTCGAGACACGGACGCTCCGGCATCTGCTTCGGCATGTCGAAGTTGCACGAGCGCACCGTGAACAACCGCTTCACGACGTCGAGCGAGCGGCGCATCGCGCCGACGTCGGTGTACGGGCCGAAGTAGCGCGAGCCGTCGTTCTGGAGCCGCCGCGTCACCCAGACGCGCGGGAACGGCTCGTTCACCGTGACCTTGATGTACGGGTAGGACTTGTCGTCCTTGAGCGAGATGTTGTACCGCGGCCGGTACTCCTTGATCAGGTTCGCTTCGAGGATCAGTGCGTGTGCTTCGGTGGGCACCACGATCGTGTCGAGGCCACGCGCCTGCTGCATCAGCATGCGCGTCTTCGCGCTCTCCCGGTGGTCGCTCGCCACGTAGCTGCGCACGCGTGACCGGAGCCGCTTGGCCTTGCCGACGTAGAGCACGACGCCACCTTCGTCCCGCCAGAGATAGACTCCGGGGGATTCGGGCAGATGGCTTACTTTATCGAGGATCTCGTCCGGCACGGCCATGGTAAATGATACCCGTACGAGGCCCGACTCGTTCGCATCTGTCGACACGGAATCAGAGTCTCAGGACACGTCCGCTGATCGCTCTGGCTTCCGGCACGCCGAGCGCTACGGTAACCCCACCGTAGACGATGGCGAACGCGATCAGCGCCGAGCCGCCGCGGATCATTGGCCCGGTGCTCGCAAGCGCGATCGTCACTCCCCAGCCGGCCGCGGCCGCGACGAGGCCGGCGCCCCACAGCCTGATCAGCCCGCCCGGTGGCAGCGTCGTTCGGCCGATGCGCGCCGTGATCGCGCGACGGAGCAGAAAGAACTCTACCCAGCCTGCGATGCCGGCGGACACGGTGAGCCCCGCGGCACCGGTCCACGCCGGAAGTCCGAGCAACCGCGGGACGGGAAAGGCGAACAGGTAGCCGAGCACGCCGGTCAGCACGACGCGCACGACTGCGAAGCGCAGCGGCGTGCGCGTGTCGCGCAGGGCGTAGAAGGTCGAGGAGTACAGCCGGCCGAGCGCGCTGGCGAGCAACCCGACGGACGAGCCCGCGAGGATCGCCCAGGTGCGCATGCTGTCGGCTTGGGTGAATTTCCCGTGCTGCAGCAGCACCGCCACGATCGACTGGCCGAGCACCAGAAAGCCGATCGCCGATGGAACGACGAAGAACGCGACGCGTGGCAGCGCGCCGTTGAGGCGGGCGCGGAGCCGCTCGAACGCCGCGGCGTCCGATCCACTGTCGCGCGCCATTTCGGGCAGCTCTGCCGCCGAAACCGACATGCCGAAGAGGCTGATCGGGAGCACGTAGATCGTCGTCGCATTCTGGAGCAGCGTGACGACGCCATTCGCCGCGATGTAGCTGGCGAGCTGCATGTCGATGATCGTGCTGATCTGCACGACCCCGCGCGCGACGAACGCCGGCACGAAGTTGCGCACAATCTCGCGCACGGGGCCGAACGAGTGGTCTACCCTCGGCCGGAAAGAGCGCACCAGCCCGAACACCGCCGGAAGCTGCACACCCATCTGCAGCGCGGCGCCGAGCACGGAAGCCCACGCGAGCACCACGGCGAGATCCACCTCGGAGCGTCGCCCGCCGAACGCCAGGAGCGCACCGATCATCGCGACGTTCCAGAACACCGGCGCGACGTACGAGAGGAAGAAGCGGCGGTGACTGTTGAGGATGCCGAGGCACCAGGCGCTCAACACGAAGATGCCGGCGCCCGGAAAGAAGATTCGCGTCAGCCGAATCGCGAGCTCGCGCTTCTCTCCCTTGAATCCGCCCACGAAGAGATCGACGACCACCGGCGCGCCGAGCACGCCTACGACGACGATCACTGCGGTGACGAGCGAGAGAATCGCCGCGATGGCGCTTGCGATGCGGTCTGCTTCCTCGTCGTCACCGCGCGAGAGCGCGGATGCGTACACCGGGATGAACGAGGCCGACAGCGCCCCTTCGCCAAACAGGTTCTGCAGGAAGTTCGTGAGGCGAAACGCACCGTTGAACGCGTCCGACACGAGGCCAGCGCCGAGATGCTTGGCGATCAAGCCCTGCCGCACCAGCCCGAGGACGCGCGAGAGAAAGATGCCTGCGCCGATCAATGCAGAGCTGCGCCCGGAGCTCCGCGGCGCGTCCATGACTCGAGGGGCAGCCACCGGCGGCGCGCTCATGCGCGCGCCGCAACGCTGCCGGTCACGATCGCGTTCGCATGATCGCGCGCGGCGGCGCACATCTCCGGCAGCAGTTCCAGCCCATTGCGCGCGAGCATCGGGATCAGGTTGAGCAGCCGCTCCTGCCTCACGCCATTCGGGTAGAGCGCGCCACGAAGCGTCGCGACGTCGCGTAGGGCATCCGTCTCACGACGCTTGATCCCGGCGAGCACGCGCCGTTCCAGTCGATCCACCCGATGTTCGAGTGATTGCATCGCCCCGATCACCGCAGCACCGAGGCCAATCGGATCCGTCTCACCCGCCAGCTGGCCCGGAAGCGCTCGTATCGCCGTCCGTGTGGCCTCCAACGCGGCGGTAGTGGAGGGGGCCATCGCGCCGCGTGCCACGCGCTGCTCCAGGACGTGAGGCTCCGACAGGTCGCTTGGCGTCACGCCCATGGCATTTAGAAGCGTCTGCACCTGCGGCTCGATCAGCTCGCACGACCAGCGCGGCACGGCAAGCGGCGCAGGCAGCCCGAGGGCTTCAACCGCGGCGCTGCACTGCGCGAAGTACGCGAGCTCCCCGGGGCCGGCGACGTACGCCACTGTCGGCAGGATGGCTTGCTCCACGATCGGACGCAGGAGCACGTTCGGAGTGAAGATGCCGCCACGCGCGTGGACCGCCTCCTCGATCGTGAGCCGGCGCTTCAGCGCACCGTCACGCTGGAACACGAGCGACAGGCCGGGAACTCCCTCCACCTGGGGCTCGAAGCCGGCTGCGCGGAGCGCTCCCTCGCGCGTCGAGAGCGCTGCCTCCACCAGCGCGGAGCGCTGTCGCGCCAGGTCGAGCACCTCGCCGCTCGCTGCGTGCACGGCTGGGTGCGATGCGTCCAGCACAGGCATGCCCAGTGGCGCGAGCAGCTCGCGGAGGAGCAGGATGAACGCGTCGCCCACAGAGCGGGACGGGTCGGCGTAGGCACTCGACACTGCATCGAGCGGGCGCGCGTCGGCGGCGCTGCCGCT
>JAYUTY010000031.1:0-7369 GCA_043754875.1 Gemmatimonadota bacterium | reverse complement strand
CGACGTTCCTCGCGGTCGCGCTCTCGCTTCATCGCATCGAGCATGGACAGCCGACCCGGGGTCCCGCGTGCGGCATCGGACAGCTGTCGGATTCATCTTATGGTTCAAGGTCGATCGCATCAAGATGCTCTGGCCCATGTGTTTACATCGTTACTGAGGGCGAGCGAGTACTGTGTGCGCTGTCGAACAGATCGGCGCGCCAGGGTACCCGCCCGGCAACCGGATTCAGCGTCTCGAGGCCGCACTGCGTTTGACCAGCAGGTGCGCACGGAGCCGTGCGCCAGCGTCCAACCCCCTTGCCCGAGCGCACGCGCCGCGCAACGTTCGACTGTTCACCGACCCGCCGACCGCCAAGGCCCATCCAACATGATTCGTCTTCTCTCACGCAGTCGCGCCGCGACGAGTGCCGCCCTGCTCGTGCCGCTGCTGCTCTCGGCCCAACGCCCCGCCACCCCGCCTCCCGCAAGTGACACGCGGCCGAGCATCCCGCTCAACCAGCCACAGTTCGCCTCCGCCCCACTCGACTCCACCGCACTCGGCAGCATCAAATGGCGAGAGCTCGGACCATTCCGCGGCGGCCGCTCGGCCGCGGTCGCTGGTTCGGCCGCGCGTCCCAACGAGTACTACATGGGTACGCCCGGTGGTGGCGTGTTCAAGTCGCTCGACGGTGGCCAGTCGTGGGCGCCGATCACGGACAAGTATTTCGGCGGCACGATCGGCGGCATCGCCGTCTCGCCGTCCAACCCCGACGTCGTCTACGTGGGCGGTGGTGAAGGGCCCATCCGCGGCAACGTCTCGCACGGCGAGGGCGTCTGGAAGTCCACCGACGCCGGCAAGACGTGGACGTCGCTCGGCCTCAAGGGCACGCTCCAGATCTCGCGTGTGCGCGTGCACCCCACCAACCCCGACATCGTCTATGTGGCGGCCGAGGGCAACGTGTGGGCGCCGACGCCGGATCGCGGCGTCTATCGCAGCCGGGACGGCGGGCGCAACTGGAGCAAGGTGCTCTTCCGCAACGACTCGACCGGTGTGAGCGACCTCGCCATGGATCCGAACAACCCGAACGTGCTGTACGCCGCCTTCTGGCAGGCCGGCCGCACGCCGTGGATGCTCGTCTCCGGCGGCGCAGGCAGCGGCATCTTCAAGTCGACCGATGGCGGCGACACGTGGAAGGAGATCAGCCGCAACCCCGGGCTGCCGGCCGGCCTGCTCGGCAACATCGGGCTGGACGTTTCCCCCGTGAACTCCAACCGCGTCTTCGCGATCGTCGAGGCCGATTCGGGCGGCGTCTTCCGCTCGAATGACGCCGGCGCAACGTGGACGCGCATCAACGGCGACCGCTCGCTGCGTCAGCGCGCCTGGTACTACACCAAGATCCACGCCGACACCAAGGATTCGAACATCGTCTGGGTCAACAACGTCAACTTCAACAAGTCGACGGATGGCGGGAAGACGTTCAAGCCCGTCCGCGGCATTCCGCACGGCGACTCGCACGACTTCTGGATGGCGCCGAACGACAACAAGCGCATGATCGAAGGGGACGATGGCGGTGCCACCGTCTCCACGGATGGCGGCAACCGATGGACGGACGAGGACTTCGCCACGGCGCAGTTCTATCACGTCATCACCACCAACCACTTCCCCTATCACGTCTGCGGCGCGCAGCAGGACAACAGCACGCTGTGCGGCCCGAGCCGCAAGCAGGGCGGCATCGACATCCCGGATTGGGTGGACGCCGGCGGCGGCGAGTCGGGCTTCATCGCCTCGCGCTCGGACGACCCGGACGTGGTGTACGCCGGCAGCTACGGCGCGCTGCTCACGCGGAAGGATCTGCGGAACGGCCTGGAGCGCAACATCAACCCATGGCCCGACAACCCGATGGGCCACTCGGCGATGGACCTCAAGTATCGCTTCCAGTGGACGTACCCGATCGTGCTCTCGCCGTTCAGCCCCAACGTGCTGTACGCCACGAGCAACTACGTGCATCGCACCACGAACGAGGGGCAGAGCTGGGAGGTCATCTCCCCCGACCTCACGCGCAACGACCCGAAGACGCTTGGCCCCTCCGGCGGTCCGCTCACCAAGGACCAGACGTCGGTGGAGTACTACGGCGTTATCTTCGCTTTCGCCGAGTCGCCGGTCACCAAGGGCGTGCTGTGGGCGGGGAGCGACGATGGGCTCGTGCACGTCTCGCGCGACAACGGCAAGTCGTGGAAGAACGTCACGCCGAAGGACATGGCGATCTACACGCGCGTCTCGCTGATCGAGCCGTCGCACTTCGCCGCGGGCACGATGTACCTCGCGGCGAATCGCTTCCAGCTGAACGACATGAAGCCGTATCTCTGGAAGACGACCGACTTCGGCGTAACCTGGTCGCGCATCGACGCGGGCATCGCGAACACCGAGTTCACGCGCGCCATCCGCGAGGATCCCGAGAAGGAGGGGATGCTCTACGTGGGCACGGAGCGCGGCGTCTGGTTCTCGCGCGACAGCGGGCGTGACTGGCAGCGGCTGCAGCTCAACCTGCCGCCGGTCCCGGTGCACGATCTCGCCATCAAGGAGGGCGACCTCATTGCGGCGACGCATGGTCGCAGCTTCTGGGTCATCGACGATCTCTCCGCGCTGCGCCAGCTCACGCCGGCGGTGACGGCGAAAGATGCGCATCTGTTCAAGCCGCGCGATGCGTATCGCGTGAGCTTCGGCGGCCGCGGCTTCAACGCCGGCGGGTCGGCGAGTGCGACGAGCGGCCCGCCGGTGCATCCGGTGGCGCAGAGCCCGTCGGGTGGGCCGATCGTGAACTACTGGCTCAAGCGCGCCAGCCGCACGGTGACGCTCCAGTTCCTCGACGCGAACGACCGGCTCATCCGCTCGTTCGTGAGCACGCAGGATTCCGCCGTCGCGGCGGACTCCGTGCAGCACGCCGCCCGATCGCGGTCGCGCGTCGATTCGCTCGTGCGCTCCGGGATCGCCGCGGACAGCGCCGATCGCATGGTGCGTCGCCTGGCCGAGAGCACGCTCACCGGCACGCCGACCGCGGACGACGACGAGGGGCCGATCCGCATGCCGCCCCCGCCGCGGGCGGCGAACAAGGCGGGAGTGAACAGCTTCGCCTGGAACATGCGCTACCCCGATGCCTCGACCTTCGAGGGGCTGATCATGTGGGCGGGTGGCGTGCAGGGGCCGGTCGCCCCTCCGGGCACGTACAAGGTCCGTCTGCTCGTGGACGGCACCGCGGTTGGAACGGAGCAGTTCACCCTCAAGAAGGATCCGCGCACCAAGGCGACCGCCGCCGATCTCGCGGCGCAGTTCGCGTTTCTCACGCAGGTGCGGGACCGCACGAGCGCCGCGAACGACGGCGTGAAGACGATCCGCAACGTGAAGGCGCAGCTCGCCGATCGGGAGAAGGGACTGAGTGGGCAGCAGCTCACCGACTTCCGCGCGCTCGCCACGACGCTGCGCACGGAGCTCAGTGTCGTCGAGGACTCACTCTACCAGACGAAGAATCGCAGCGGGCAGGATCCGCTGAACTATCCGATCCGCCTGAACAACAAGATCGCCGCGTTGGGCGGCGTGGCGGGCAGCGCGGAGGCGGCGCCGACGGCGCAGACTTCGACCGTGTTCAAGGTGCTCGACGTCCAGCTCACGGGTGAGCTGACGCAGATGAAGCGGGTGCTGGACACGTCGCTGCCGAAGATCAACGCGCTGCTCAAGAGCGCGGGGCAGCCGGAGATCGTGCCGGCGGCAGTGGAGAAGCCGGCGAAGCCGAGCTCGATCGCCGACGACGTGACCTGAGCAGCTTTGCTGAAAGACGAACGGGCCCGCCGGAATTACTCCGGCGGGCCCGTTCGTCTTTCACTGTCAGGGCTGCGCCTCGCCCTGCACGGCCATCCCCATCGTGTGGAACCCCTTGTCGACGTACACCGTGGTGCCCGTGATCCCGCTCGCGAGGGGCGAGCAGAGAAACGCCGTCGTCACCCCGACCTCCTCCGCCGTGAGGTGCTCGGTGAGCGGCGCGTTCTGGCCCACGTACTCCACCATCCGGCCGATGATGCCGATCGCGCTGGCGGCGCGGGACGCATACGGGCCGGCCGAGACGGTGTTCACGCGCACTCCCCACTTGCGTCCCGCCTCGAAGGCGAGCGTGCGCGTGTCGCTCTCGAGCGCCGCCTTGGCGCTCGACATCCCGCCGCCGTAGCCGGCGATCACCCGCTCGCTCGCCATGTACGTGAGCGACGCGATCGCGCCGCCGCGCTTCATGAGGGGGCCGAGGCGTGCCGTCATCGCAACGAGCGAGTAGGCGCTCGCGCTCACCGCGGCGAGGTAGCCGCCGCGGCTCGTCTCGAGCAGCGGCTTCTTGACCTCGGGCCCGTTGGCGAGCGAGTGGACCACGATGTCCAGCGGCTCGGGGCCGAAGTCCGCGACCAGGCGCTGGGCGAGCCCGTCGATCGAGCAGTCGCCCACCTCCTTGTACCGCTTGCTCGTCCGCAGCTCCTCGGGGATCGCGTCGAGCGTGTCGTAGACCGCATCGAGCGGGTAGATCCGCTCGAAGTCGAGCAGTGCGCCGCTGGACAATCGGCGCGACTCGTCCATCTTCCCACGCTCCAGAAGATTGAGGAAGATCGTGAGCGCCGGGGGCCAGGTCCCCACGCACACGGAGGCGCCGGCCTCGGCGAGCGCCTTCGCGATGGCAAAGCCGAATCCGCCGTCGTCGGCCACGCCGGCGACGAGAGCGCGGCGTCCGGTGAGATCGATGTTGAGCATCGAGGTATAATGACACGCGACGCCCGCCGGGCAAGGGCTGGCGGGTTACCACGCCCGGAGTGGCGCCATTGCGGCGCCCGTGCGGCGCTGTGGCCTCGCGAACGGTGAAGATCTTGCAAGCTTGCAGTTCCCGGGTAGCACGCGAACCCAACCGCGGCGGCATCTCATGGCGACCGTGCTGTATGTGGACGACGAGGTAACCATCGGTCGCGCCGTCGCGCGCTGGTTCGAGCGACGCGGGCACGTGGTCCATCTCGCAGTATCCATCGGCGCCGCACAGATGCTGCTGAGTGCCGAGATCGACCCGGACGCCGTGGTCATCGACGTCTGGCTGGGCGACGAGAGCGGCTTCGAGCTGCTCAGCTGGATCGAGGACCAGCGCCCCCACCTCGGCGCACGCGTTACCTTCGTGACCGGTGAGCTGGTGGACGCGGACAATTCGTCGCGTGTCTGGCGCACCCTCGGCCGCCCCGTGCTGCAGAAGCCCTTCGAGCTCGCGCAGCTCGAGGCGATGGTGTTTCCCGCGGAGCCCCGAGCCGACCCGGCGGAGAATCGCGCGGGCACGTAACGTGTACCTGGCTCTCGGAAAGTGCGCCCTTCGATCCCTGCCGCCGCCCTGCCGCCGACACCGACTTCCAGCGTCCCCGCCCTCGACACCCCGGTGGCCGGGCTCGCTCCCTGGTACGACGAGCAATCGGCGGGCGGGTTCGCGAGCGCCCCCGGAACAGTCCCTGCGACGGAGCCGGCGAGCGGGCCGGCGTTCGCGCGCGGGCTCTGGCGCATCGCGGCGGCCGACGTCTCCAGTGGCAACACGGTCTCTCTCCTCCGCGACGGGCCGGCCACCTTCGACGTGATGTGCGACGCCATCGCCGCCGCGCGGGAGACGGTGGTGGTCGAGGCGTACATCCTCCGCAGCGACGAGACCGGGCAGCGCATCGGCAACGCGCTCATCGCCGCAGCCGAGCGCGGCGTGAAGGTGCGGCTGCTCAGCGACTGGATCGGGATGCGCGGCGTGAGTGGCAACTTCCTCGCGACGCTTACGGCCGCCGGCATCGAGCATCTCGTCTTCAACCCGCCCGGCTTCAAGGCCTGGCTCGGCTTCGTGCCGCGCGACCATCGCAAGCTGCTCGTGGTGGATGGCGCCGTCGGAGTCACCGGCGGCGTCGGGATCGGCAACGAGTGGATGGGCAAGACCAAGCGGCACCGCGGCCACTGGCGTGACACTTCCGTGCGCATCGAGGGGCCGGCCGCGCACGACATGCAGCAGGCGTTCGACACGATGTGGGAGCGCGCCCGCACGCGCGAGCGTCGCGGCTCGCACCGCCTCACGCGCCGCATCGCCCGCGGCGCGCACCTGGACCCGGCCACCGCGGCGCCGGCGCTCGTCGGGATCGTCGAGGGGGAGCCGTTCCGCATGCGCATCGCCCGCGCGCTCCAGATGCAGGCGATCGCTGCCGAGCGGTCGATCTGGATCGCGAACGCCTACTTCGTCCCGAGCTGGTCGGAGATCGAGGCGCTGATCGGCGCCGCACGCGACGGCGTGGACGTCCGCGTCCTCGTGCCGGCGCGCAACGACCACAAGTGGGTGTCGCTGCTCACGCGGCGCTATTACCGCCAGCTGCTCACCAACGGCGTGCGCATCTGGGAGTGGCGCGGCGCGATGATGCACGCGAAGACGAGCGTCGTCGATGGCCGCTGGGTGCGCGTGGGCTCCACCGACTTCAACCCGCTCGGCGTCGCGATCAACTACGAGCTCGACGCCGTGATCGAGGACCGCGCGCTGGGCGCCGCAGCGGAGGAGATGTTCCTGGCCGATCTCGAGCTCTCCAGGGAGATCACGATGCACGCCAGAAAGGTCGGCCGATGACGGTGGGCCGATGACGCTCCGGATGCGTGCGCTGCACACGCTGCACACGCTGCGCACGCTGCACACGCTGCTCGCCGCCACCGTCCTCTCGCTCGCGCCACTCGCGCCGGCGTCGCGCGCCGAGGCACAGTCGGGTAGCGCCGCCATCCCGTCCGGATCGTCGCTGTTCACGCCCGGTGACGCCCTGCTCGCCGCCGGCGTGGCGGCCGGCGTGCTGCTCGTCCGCCCGCTCGACGACCACTTCGCGGCGCGCCTTCAGGACTCGTCCACGCAAGCGAACGCCAAGCTCCACGCGCTCGCCACCTTCGTGCGCACCACGGCCGCGCCAGGCGCGTACTACATCGGCGTCTCGATGTACGCGCTGGGCCGGCTGGCCGGCAAGAACGAGCTGGCCGAGCTCGGGCTGCACGGCACCGAGGCGCTCGTGCTGGGCGACGCCACCGCCGCAGTGATGAAGGGGATCATCGGACGACAGCGCCCCTACGTGCGCCCGCGCAATCCGCACAGCTACCAGTTCATGCGCGGCTTCGGCGGCGGCGATCCCTATCGCTCCTTTCCATCCGGCCATACGGTGGCAGCGTTCGCGGCGGCGGCCGCAGTATCGAGCCAGACGTCGGACTTCTGGCCCAGCACGCGCTGGATCATCGGGCCGGCGCTCTACGGCGGCGCGGCGCTCGCCGGCGTCTCGCGCATCTACGACAATCGCCATTGGGCGAGCGACGTGATCGCCGGCGCGGGGAT
>JAYUTY010000030.1:0-2481 GCA_043754875.1 Gemmatimonadota bacterium | reverse complement strand
CGTCTTACGCGCGCACCCCCGGTGCGTCGTTCGACCGCGCCATGCGGTACGTGGATGCCATCCGCGCCTTCACTGACCGGCATCCCGACCGCCTCCTCTTCGCGACGACGGCCGCCGACGTTCGCCGCGCCAAGCAGCAGGGCAGGGTCGCAATTTTGATCGGCGTCGAGGGCGGCCACGCGATCGAAGGCTCGCTCGATCGCCTGCGCGACCTCTACGCGCGCGGCGCGCGCTACATGACGCTCACATGGAACAACGGGAACGCGTGGGCGGGCTCGTCCATCGGCTCGGGCAGTACGCGCACCGGTGGCCTCACCGACTTCGGGCGGCAGGTGGTACGCGAGATGAATCGTCTCGGGATGCTCGTCGACGTCTCCCACACCTCGGACAGCACCTTCTTCGACGCGATCGCCGCCTCGAGCGCGCCAGTCATCGCTTCGCACTCGAGTGCCCGAGCCATCAACGAGCATGCGCGCAATCTCAGCGACGCACAGCTGCGCGCCATCGCGGCGAACGGAGGTGTCGTGAACGTGAACTTCTACTCGCGCTTCCTCGATCCCGCGTACCGCCAGCGCGTCGAGGTGGTCGAGCGCATCATCGGGGAGGAGCGCCGCGCCGCGCGAGCCACCCCCGCCGTGGACACTGCCACCTCGCGCGCGCGCATCGCCGCACACCACGACTTGCTCATCGCCGCCATTCCACCGACTCCGTTCGGTGTGCTCATCGACCACATCGACCACGTCGCGAAGGTCGCTGGCGTCGATCATGTCGGGCTCGGTAGCGACTTCGATGGCGTTGCGGCACTTCCCGCCGGCATGGAGGACGTCCTGCAGCTGCCGCACGTTGCTCAGGCGCTGCTCGACCGCGGCTACTCCGACAGTGACGTCCAGAAGATGCTCGGCGGCAACATGCTACGCGTCATGAGCCTCGTGCTGGATCGTACGCCCACGACTCGGCCGTAGTGCGCCAGCGAGCGGGGCAAACGCACGACGGGCCGCGCGATGCATCGCGCGGCCCGTCGTGCTTCTGACTGAAAGTCGGATCGTATCCCGTCAGCGCGCCCGGTCGATGGAGCTGCCCACGTTGTAGCGCGCTCCGAACTCGAGTGAGAGGTTGAACGCGCGACCGCCGTCCGGATTGTAAAGGAAGAACGCCTGCTGCGAGGGCGACGCCGCGATCTGGCCGAACACGGAGAACGGCCGGAGTCGCGCCTGAACGCCGCCGATCAGCATCGGGGAGAACGCCGTCTTCTTGCGCTGGATGCTGTCCAGTGCGATCGCATACCGCGCTTCCGTGGCCGGTCCACTCTCCAGCGCCGCGCCCGCGATCTGGTGCAGCGCCATGCCGAAGCCGGCGTACGGATGCAGGTCGCGCTGCTGCATCGGAAACACCATCGCGGCGATCGTGAACCGACGAAGATTCTTCAGCGTCACGTTCCGCGTGAACGTGCTGTCGGGATCGCGGTCGACGAAGCCACCCGTCGTCTTGAGAAAGCTCTGGTCGAAGCTCAGGTAGAGCCCACCACTCGTCCGCGTGATCAGCCATTCGGCACCGACCATCGGCGCCGCGGCACCACTGGTGGTCGGTGAGGCGTACAACAGCCCGCCGCCCTTGACCCCCCAGAACCACGCGTCCTTGAACTGTCGTCCATCCTGTGCCGCGCTCGCCTGGGAGAGCAGGGCCGTCAAGCTGATGGCCGCTGCCAGGACACGGTGGAGTCGCATAGGGTATCAACCTCGAAAAGAGAGATCATGGGCCGCAGCTGCCGTCGCTTGCAGGCTCATGTCTGGGACGAGGTGGTCTCACGATCGGTCACGAACGAAAGCGAGCTCGAACACAGGCCCGGTAGCGCTCGGAAACGCGCTCGATGGAACGGCGGGTGCGTAATGAACGGGCATGCCCGCCATCCTACCCGACACCCCGTCATTCGAGACGCCTGTGTACGGCACCGTGTTCGCTGCACGCTCGACGGTGGTCCAGCGGCTGAGTGCGGGCGATCAGCTGATTCTCGTACCCGATCCGCCGGGCGTCGACGATCCGAGCGTCTGGGTGCACGCACCCGGTGGCGACGTGGTGGGACATCTCTCGCCCGAGCTCAACCGCTGGATGGTCCCGCGCATGCTCGATGGCGCACGCTACGGCGCACGCGTGAAGAGGGTCGGTGAGCCGGGAACGGCAAGCTGGAAGAGATTGGTGATACGCGTCACGAAAGTGTGACGGGAGGGCGCGAACTGCGCGAACTGCCGAACGGCGCGAACTGCTTGACGGCGCTGAATGCCGAAGAGCGCAAAATGCCAGCGGGCGCGAGATGCCGAACGGCGCCAGGTGCCAGAGGGCGCGTGGTGCCGAGGGGCGGGAGGGGCGGCGCTGACGGGTGAGCGTGGGGCGACGGACCGATGAATCAGCGAGTTGAGCATCTTGACGATCACGACCAGCCGGTTGTGCAGGGGCCAGTACTCCGGTGGGCCGAGCCGATGCGCC
>JAYUTY010000029.1:0-7405 GCA_043754875.1 Gemmatimonadota bacterium | reverse complement strand
GCGGGCGACTACCCGGACAATGCGCTCCGCTACGCCCTGTTCGCGCGGGCCGTGCTCACGGCCCTGCCCCGGCTGATGGCGCAGCCGCCGAGCATCATCCACGCGCACGACTGGCAGACGGCGCTGGCGAGCGTGTACCTCAAGACGGAGTTCATGGCGCTTCCCTACTACGAGGGGATCCGCGCCGTGCTTTCCGTCCACAACGCCGGCTACCAGGGCCACTTTCCAGAGTCGATCATCCCGCAGATCGGGCTCGCGCCGGCACTCTACAACCAGCGCCAGCTGGAGTGGTACGGTCGCGTGAACCTGCTCAAGGGCGGGCTCGTCTTCTCGGACCTCGTGATCACGGTGAGCCCCACGCACGCGCACGAGCTGCGCACGGCGAAGGGAGGCTTCGGGCTCGACGGTGTGTTCGTCGCCCTGCGCGACCGGCTCGTGGGGATCGTCAACGGGATCGACCAGTCGATCTGGGACCCGGCGACCGATCCGATCATCCCACGCCGATACTCCGCCGAGGCGCTCGCCGGCAAGAAGCGCTGTCGGGCGGCGCTGCAGCGCGCGACCGGACTGAGCCGCTGGCAGGCGCCGATCTTCGCACTCACCGCGCGCCTCGTTTCGCAAAAGGGACTCGACCTGATCCTCGGCGATCCCGGCTACTTCGCCTTCGACGCGCAGTACATCTTCCTGGGCGAGGGAGAGGAGCGCTACGAGGCCGCGCTCACCGAGCTCGCCGAGCGGGCCCCGAGCCGCATCGCGGTCAAGCTGGAGTTCACGGAGGAGTTCGAGCATCTCCTGCTGGCCGGCGCGGACATGTGTCTGATGCCGTCGCAGTACGAGCCGTGCGGCCTCACGCAGATGCGCGCGCAGCGCTACGGCACCATCCCGATCGCGCGGCGCGTCGGTGGACTCGCCGACACGATCGAGGACGGCGTCACCGGCTTCCTGTTCGACGACTACACCTCGGCGGACTTCATGCGGTGCGCGATGCGAGCGGTGGATCAGTTCCGCGATACGGAGGGCTGGGAGGAGATGGTGCGCGAGGCGATGGCACGCGACTTCAGCTGGGAGCGAAGCGCGGCGCGCTATCTTACCGTGTACCGACGCGTGCTCGGCCAGCCGGCGGTGCGCTGACGACTCGCGAGGGCGACGTGGACCGGGATTCGATGCCCACGCCGCCCTCGTGCTCTCTCCTTCGCACGCATCACTCGATCATGCCGTTGCCCAACCGCGCCCGAGTCGCCCGAGTCGCACGATTCGCCGCAGCGCTCGCCACGCTCGTTCTTCCCGCCGCGTGTCGCCGCCCGCTTCCGGGGCCGGAAGTGGGCCCGCCTCCGGTTCAGCCTCCGAGCCAGCCCCCTGCCCTCCCTCCCAACTCGCCTCCGGCGACGCCTCCCGTTCGCGTCGTTACGGACTCGGCTCCCCCGGTGCCGCGCGAGCTGCGCGCCGCGTGGGTGGCGTCCGTGGAGAACATCGACTGGCCGAGCCGGAAGGGGCTGAGCAGCGAGGAGCAGCAACGCGAGCTGCTGACGATTCTCGACAAGCTCGTGCAGCTGCACATGAACGCGGTCATCCTGCAGGTGCGGCCGGCCGCGGACGCGTTGTATCAGTCGTCGATCGAGCCGTGGTCCGACTTCCTCACCGGAGAGATGGGGCGCGCACCGGAGCCGTTCTACGACCCGCTGACCTTCGCGATCGCGGAGTCGCACAAGCGCGGGCTCGAGCTGCACGTGTGGATCAATCCGTACCGCGCCAAGGTGCCGGCGACCAGGTCCGTGTCGGCCAACCACATCAGCCGCACGCATCCCGAGCTGGTGCGCAAGTACGGACCGTATCTCTGGATGGATCCCGGCGATCCGCAGGTGCGCGCGATCACCGAGCGCGTCGTCTATGACCTCGTGCGCCGCTACGACATCGACGGCGTCCACATGGACGACTACTTCTATCCGTATCCGGAGACGGAGCGGCATCGCGAGCTCGATTTTCCGGACGACGTGAGCTGGACACGCTACCGTCGGGGCGGTGGCACGCTGTCGCGCGGCGACTGGCGGCGCGAAAACGTGAACCTGCTGGTGCACGAGCTGTACGACGGCATCCACGCCATCAAGCCGTGGGTGCGCTTCGGCATCAGCCCGTTCGGCATCTGGCGGCCGCATTATCCCGCGTCAGTGCGTGGGCTGGACCAGTACGCGACGCTGTACGCCGATGCGCGGAAGTGGCTGAACGAAGGGTGGGTGGACTACTTCGTCCCGCAGCTCTACTGGGCGGTGAACCGCCCCGAGCAGCGCTACGACGCGCTGCTCGAGTGGTGGACGCAGCAGAACTTCAAGCAGCGCAACCTCTGGCCGGGCAACTACACGGGCAAGGTGGCGTTCACGAACTCTGCGGCGTGGCGCACGGACGAGATCGTGGAGCAGATCCGCCTGACGCGCGCGCAGCCAGGCGCCACGGGCAATGTCCACTTCAGCATGAAGGTCTTTCTGGAGAACCCGGACAATCTGAACGCGCGGCTGCGGCAGGGGCCGTACGCTATTCCAGCGCTCGTGCCGGCGTCGCCCTGGCTGACGAACGACGCGCCGCTGCGCCCGTCGCTCGCGCAACGCACCGACCCCACCACCGGTGATCGGGTGCTGGATCTGCTGCCGGGCGTGGTCGCGACCGACTCCACAGCCTCCTCTACGGTGCGGCCGCTCCCCGTTGCGCCATGGCTCTGGGTGCTGCAGGCGCAGACCAGCTCGGGGTGGATGACGCAGATCCTCCCCGGCGCGATCCATTCGTACTCGCTCGGCGCAGCTGGCCTCCCGGCGCCACTACAGGTGCGGTTGATCGCCGTCGATCGTGTAGGCACCATGAGCCCGGCCGCCGTCCTGGACGCCTTTTTCTGAGCGGTGCCGCGCGAGCTCACTCGCGCGGGCGTGGACGGGCGTCAACACTGGCCGGGTGCGCTCCGTATCGGTAGCGTAGCCCTCCCGCTCACCCAACAGGTCATGCGACGTCCCACTTCCCGCCTCGCGCTCACCGGCGCGACCCTCGCCGCGTTCGCGCTCGCCGGCACCAGCACCGCCGCGAGCGCTCAGCAGCTCGACTCCACCCTGATCTCCGCCCTCCGCTGGCGCCCCGTGGGGCCGGCCAACATGGGCGGCCGCATCACCGACATCGAGGGGATTCCCTCGCCGTCCAAGACGTTCTACGTCGCCGCTGCCGCAGGTGGCATCTGGAAGACCACCAACGCGGGCATCTCCTTCCGTCCCGTTTTCGACAACGAGCGCGTCGCCTCGCTCGGCGATCTCGCGATCGCGCCGAGCGACACGAACGTCGTGTATGTGGGCACCGGTGAGGAGGACTCGCGCAATTCGATCTCGCCTGGCGGCGGCGTCTGGAAGTCCACCGACGGCGCCCGCACGTGGAAGTTCGTCGGCCTGGCCGAGACGCAGCAGATCTCGCGCATCGTGATCGACCCACGCAACAAGGACGTCGTCTACGTCGCCGCACTCGGTCACGCGTGGGGGCCGAACAAGGAGCGCGGTCTCTACAAGAGCACGAACGGTGGCACGAGCTGGGAGCTGATCAAGTTCGTCAGCGAGAAGGCCGGCATGATCGACGTGCAGCTCGACCCGAGCAACCCGGACATCATCTGGGCATCCAGCTGGGAGCGTGTGCGCGGCCCGTACTTCCTCTACAGCGGCGGACCGGGCTCCGCGCTGTGGAAGTCCACGGACGCCGGGAAGACGTGGGCCGAGGTGAAGGGAGGTGGACTGCCCGAGACGATGAAGGGGCGGATGAACTTCGACATCTCGCGCAGCAACCCGAAGGTGATGTACGCGATGATCGAGGCGGACACCGTGATGAACGGCTCGAAGGACAAGACGAAGAAGGCGCAGGTGCGCCCGAGCGGGCTCTATCGCTCGGCCGACGGCGGCGCGACGTGGGCCAAGACCAACTCCACGAACGTGCGTCCCTTCTACTACTCGCAGGTACGCGTCGACACGAAGAACGCGGATCGCATCTACTTCACGAGCACACCCGTGATGTTCAGCGACGACGGCGGCAAGACGGCGCGCACGGCGACGAACGGCATCCACGTGGATCATCACGCGATGTGGATCGACCCGAACGATCCCGAGCACTTCATCGTCGGTGACGACGGCGGCGTGTCGCAGACCTGGGACCGCGGCGGCAACTACGATTTCCTCAACACGATGCCGCTGGGCCAGTTCTACGCCGTGTCGTACGACATGGCCGTGCCGTACCGCGTGTGCGGCGGGCTGCAGGACAACGGGAGCTGGTGCGGCCCGAGCCGCCGGAAGCAGGGACCGATCACGAACTCCATGTGGTTCAACGTGGGTGGCGGCGACGGCTTCTACACGGCGCAGGACCCCAACGACCCGAACACCGTCTACTCCGAGTCGCAGGGCGGCAACATGCAGCGTCTGAACGTGGCGACGGGAGAGCGCACGCAGCTCTCCAAGCCCAACTGGCGCAACCGCTACCGGACGTTTGAGGACTCGATCATCATCACGCGTGGCGACACGCTGCAGCCCGCCTCGCGCGAGGCGCAGCGCCGCGTGGACGAGCTGCGCCGGCGGGCGTCGGCTGATTCAGGCGAGGCGGACCTCCGCTTCAACTGGAACACGCCATTCTTCGTCTCGCCGCACAACGCGAACATCTTCTACGCCGGCGCGAGCAAGGTGCTCAAGAGCAGCAACCGCGGCGAGAACCTGACGCCGATCTCGCCCGATCTCACCACGCATGATCCGGTGAAGATCAAGATCAGCACGCAGACGACGGGCGGCATCACGCCAGACAACACGGGCGCCGAGACGCACAGCACGATCACGGCGCTGGCCGAGTCGCCGGTGCGTCAGGGGCTGCTGTACGCCGGCACGGATGACGGTAACGTCTGGCTGTCGCGCAACGACGGTGGGAGCTGGGAGAACATCTCCGGCCGCTTCGCCGGCGTGCCGAAGAACACGTGGGTCAACCGGATCGAGCCCAGCTCGGCCGACACGAACGTCTTCTACGTCGCGTTCGATGGGCATCGCACGAACGACTTCGCGCCGTACGTCTACATGACGTCGGACTACGGGCGCACGTTCAAGAGCATCGCGGCGAACCTGCCGCGCGGGGGTCCGGACTTCGTGCACGTGATCCGCGAGGATCCGTACAACCCGCAGTTGCTCTTCCTGGGCACGGATGTGGGCGCGTTTGTCTCGACGAACCGCGGCGGCTCCTGGCAGAAGTTCATGACCGGGCTGCCGACGGTTCCGGTACACGACCTCAAGATCCATCCGCGCGACCACGAGCTGATCGCCGGCACGCATGGGCGCTCGATCTGGATCGTGGACATCGCGCCGCTCGAGCAGATGAACGACAGCGTCAGCAAGCGCGCCGTCGCGCTGTTCGCGCCGAAGACGGCGTACGAGTACGGCCAGGGTCCGGTGGAAGGACAGTCAGCCGGCCACAAGATCTTCGAGGCGCCGAGCCCGACGTACGGCGCGGACATCTGGTATCGGCTCACGGGTGGTGCGCGCGGTGAGCAGACGCGCGTGGTGATCACCGACGCGGCGGGCGACACGGTGCGCACGTTGAATGGTCCTGGTGGACCGGGGCTGCACCGGGTCACGTGGGACTTCCGTGGCAAGGCGCCGAAGACTGCGGCACTCACGCCGGCAGGGTTGCGCGACTCGGTGGTGCAGGCGCGCCGCATCGCGTTCGTCGTCGACTCGCTGGACAAGTCGGGGTCGTTTCCGAAGGAGATGATCGATCGCATCCGTACGGCGACCGCGTCGGGCAACCTGCAGGGTCTGGCGCAGATGTTCGGCGGTGGTGGGGGGGGTGGCGGCGGTCGTGGCGGGGCCGGTGGGGCAGGCGGCTTCGTGGCGCGGCCAGGTGAGGGAGCGGCGGCGCGCGGTGGCGCCGCGGCGGCGGCACAGGGTGAAGGCGCGGCCGCCGGCGAGGGCGCGACGCCCGATGCCGGTCAACTTGGCCAGATCGCGCAGCTGTTCCGGCCGGCGGGTGGCGGCGGTGGTGGCGGGTTCGGTCGTGGTGGTGGGGCGCCGATCGTGAATGCGGGCGACTACCTGGTGACGATCACCGTCGGAGGCGAGCGTGTGAAGCAGGTGCTGCACGTCGAGCGGCTGCCGGGCGGTGGGAGCGCTGGTGGGCAGTTCGGCGGGGACGATGATGACGATCGCGATGGAGAGCCGCTGGATCGGTAAACCGGTAGCGGTTGCTCCGTTGGTGGTTGTGCAGACGGGCCCCGGAGTTCATCCGGGGCCCGTCTGGGTTCAGGGCGATTCAGGCCGCCAGAGCATGTCGAACTGTTGAGCGTATCGCTATTTCTATGCGAGCGAAGCTCCTCGGTGACACCCCGAGCAACGGACACGGAATGGATTCAATGGCCACAGCCGCCCCCATCATGACGTCGCAGCAGTTCCTTGCGCACTGGCAGGGTCACCGTGCCCTGACGCGACGCGTCATCGACGCGTTTCCCGAGGACCAGCTCTTCGGCTACTCCCTCGGCGGCATGCGTCCCTTCTCGACGCTCGCCATGGAGTTGATCGGCATGGCTGTGCCAACACTCAACGGCGTCATCACGGGAGAGTGGAAGCAGTTCGCCGACGCCAAGGCCACCACGAAGGCCGAGCTGCTGAGCGCATGGGACGAGGCGACGGAGCAGATCAACACGCTCTGGCCGACAATTCCCGCGGCGCGCTTCCAGGAGGAGGATACGGCCTTCGGCCAGTGGAAGATGGCGATCTACGATCTCCTGCTCTACATCAGGGACAACGAGATCCACCATCGTGGCCAGGGCTACGTCTACCTTCGCTCGCTCGGTATCGAGCCGCCGCCGTTCTACGAGCGGTGATTCGGACGGCGTGACGTTCGTCGGGATGGCGCTCCGCACACCTTTGCGCCTTCCGTCCGGCGCCTCCAGCTTCCGCGTGCGACGATGCCGTTGCCAAGCTGTCACCGAGCTGTCCTCCTCGGTGACGTCCCGGCACCAGGACACATGCGCACGCATTCGCTCGGCCTCCTCGCTCTCGTTGCCCTCCTGGCACTGACGTCGCGCACGAGCGACGCGCAGCACCTGCGCCGTACCGACACCAACGCGCAGGATGATCTCGCGAGCCGAGGCCTCGCCGCCGACCAGCTCTGCGCTGCCAAGCGCACGGGCATCGCGGCGCAACTCCACGCGCATCTCGCCACCGAATGCCGGCTCGACGCCAGCAGGCACGCGGTTGGCGCCTCCGAAGGCGCGGTGGGCGCGGAGGCCATGGTGGTGGCACACTGGCCCGCGCTCGCCGGTGCCCTTCATCTCGTCGCGGACGGGGGGTGGCGCGCGATTCGGCCGCGAGCGACGTGCTCGCGGTGCCGCACGGTGCCGAACTTGGCGCGGGTTACACGA
>JAYUTY010000028.1:0-2493 GCA_043754875.1 Gemmatimonadota bacterium | reverse complement strand
CCGTTCGGCGCTCACACGACGGCCAGTACCGCTCCCTGCTTGAGCGTCGCGTTCGCCAGCTCGACGTCCCGACGCGAGCCGATGAACAGCGGCACGCGCTGGTGCAGCTCGGTCGGCTGGACGTCGAGGATGCGCCCGTGCCCGTCGCTGGCCGCGCCGCCCGCCTGCTCGCAGATGAAGGCCAGGGGATTCGCCTCGTACAGCAGCCGGAGCTTGCCGCCCGACGCGCGCTTGTTGGCCGGGTAGCAGAAGACACCTCCGCCGAGCAGGTTGCGGTGAAAGTCCGCCACCAGCGAGCCGACGTAGCGGACGTTGAGCGGCTTCCGGTCGCCATCCAGCCCGCGGTACTTCCGCATGAGCAGCTTCGTGCTCTCGTCCCACTGCCCTTCGTACGAATCGTTCACCGAGAGGTAGCGACCCTCGTTGGGAATCTGGATGTTCGGATGCGAGAGGAGGAACTCGCCGATCGACGGATCGAGGGTGAAGCCATGCACACCCTGCCCGGTCGTGTAGACGAGCATCGTGCTCGAGCCGTAGATCACGTAGCCAGCGGCAACCTGCCGCCGGCCCGGTTGGAGCAGATCCTCCATCTCGCCGTCGCGACCACGGGTGATCTTCTGCACCACGGAGAAGATCGTCCCCACCGGCACGTTGACGTCGATGTTGGATGAGCCGTCGAGTGGATCGAACATCAGGCAGTATTTCCCGCAGCGGAAGCCGTCCGGGATCTGGATGATGCCGGGCTCCTCCTCGCTGGCCATTGCGCACAAGCGACCGCCGTGGTCCATCGCCTTGATGATCGTGTCGTTGGCGAAGACGTCCAGCTTCTGCTGGATCTCGCCCTGCACGTTCGAGTCTTCCGTGGCGCCGAGGATGTCGGCGAGGCCGGCGCGCCGGACCTTGTTGGCGATCATCTTGGCGGCGAGCGCCATGTCGTAGAGAATGCCGGAGAGCTCGCCGGTAGCCTGCGGGTGCAGGCGCTCCTGCTCGATGATGAAACGCTCGATCGTGACGACCGACGTCGCGGTGTGCTGGACCACGGGATTGCCTCTACGCGATGGGTGGTGCGCCGGAAAGCCGGCGGGCGGCGTACGACCGTGCGTCCGCCTCGTACGGATTGTCGGTGTACCCGCGCCGGAGGCTGAACCAGAGATAGCGCAGCGGAAAGAGCGGGTCCGACTCAAACTGCGCGACGTGACGGACTTCGTGCAAGAGTAGTTCCGGGTCCAGCGGCACGTCGTCAGCGAGCCAGACGGTGCGCCAGGTGGTAATCCCCGAGACCGTGCTGCGTCCGAGACACCAGCCGCCGATCCGCACGAGGAGCCCGCCGCGCCGCCAGTGCGCGCGCAGCAGCTCCGGATAGCGCGCCACCAGCACGTCCGGCAGATCGAAGGCAGTACCGGCGGCCCATTGCAGCATCACGCTCCCTGATCATGGTCGCTCGTCCCCTGCGAGCGCGGGAAGGCGCCACGAGCCGGACTTCGTCTCGACGCGAATCTCGCGCCCGTTCGTCCGGAGCACGACCGAGCCGAGGAGATCGGTGCGCAGGATTGACACGCGCGCCGCATCCAGCCGCTCGAGCACCTCGGCGTCCGGATGGCCGTAGGAGTTGTGCGCACCGACGCTGACGAGCGCGAGGCGCGGCCGCACGGCTTCGAGAAAGGCGGGCGACGTGCTCGTCCTGCTGCCGTGATGGCCGACCTTGAGCACATCCGCCCGGAGCGACGCGCCATGGGCCAGCAGCCACTCCTCCTCCGGCGACTCGGCGTCTCCGGTGAAGAGGACGCGCACCGTGCCGACGCGGGCCATGACAACGGCGCTCGCGAGGTTGGCGTCCGCGAGCGACGCGGCCCACGTGGAATCTGGAGCCAGCGCGGTGAGCACCACCTCGTCGACCACGAGCGAGTCACCGGGGTGCACGCGCTGCCAGGCGACGCCGTCGCGCCGCGCGGCCTCCAACGCCGCACGATATGGCGGGGACGTGCCCACGTAGCCCGGATCCAGGAATCGCGCGGGATGCAAGGCGTCGAACAGCGCACGCGCGCCGCCCACGTGGTCGGCGTGCGGATGGGAGAGGACGAAGAGCGCGACTGCGCCACCGCGTCGCGAGAGATACGGCACGACCGTGCTCGCGCCCGCGTCGCCACCGGGCCAGCTCCGGCCCGCATCGACGACGATCCATCGTCCCGCACGCGTCCGAATGGCGAGGGCGTCGCCCTGGCCGACGTCGATCATGTGGATCTCGGTCTCCGAACCGCCGTGGGGCGCAAGTGGAGCGAACAGCATGACGATCATCGCACCGCCGAGCGCCATCATCCATCGCACTGGTCGCTCGGCCGCGCACGCGACGAGAAATGAGACTGCGGCAACCGCACCGCCGAGGGCGGTCACGGCGCTCGGCAGCACGGCAGGCGCCGCCCAGGGGAGCGCCGCCGCACCTGACGCGATACCATCGAACGCGCGCAGCAGAAGGTGCGTCGCCCCTGCGCAGAC
>JAYUTY010000027.1:0-2504 GCA_043754875.1 Gemmatimonadota bacterium | reverse complement strand
CTGGCGCCGCCGCTGCTGCTACGGCGTGATGCGAACGGCCAGCTGTGCGCGGAAGCCCGTCAGGTCGGCGTGCGTCGCGGCGCCCAACGGGTTCGTCGCGGCGAGCGAGCCAATGGTGTAGCCGGCGCTCGGGTACAGCGACAGCCCCGCCGCCGCGAGTCGCGTCCGCAGCCCAACGGTTCCGAGGTAGCTAAACTGCGAGCGCTCGGCGGTCGTGGCCGTCCCGGACACGTTCTGCAGCAGCTGCCGCACCTCGACGCTGGGCTCCACGATCGTGCCGAGCGTGTGCAGGCCGAGCGAGAGGAACAGGTTCGCGATGTTCTCACGACCCAGTGCATCGCCCGACGCGAGGTGGCCAGGTGCGCGGAACACATTGTACGCCGCCGCGGTGACGTCGCTGCCCGCGATGCTGTTGCTCACGACTGCTTGCGCGATGATCCGGTCGCCCGTGTTGTAGATCGACGCGCCGGCCGCATCGTCGCCGAAGGTGGAGTACGTCACCCCGAGCGCCACGCGCCCCGTCCCGACCGGCCGATCCACGCCGACCCGTGCGCGATACTCGTTCCCCGGCTGGAAGCGCAGCGTCGTTCCCGGCACGTTGAACGGCTCGTACGACGCAGAATGCCGCACCGCGCCGCCGAAGCCGATGTTCCACTCGCCCAGCGGCCGCGCGACGGCGATGCCGCCCGTCGCACCGAAGCCGGTGCCCATGTTCGAGATCGGGAAGGCGAGAAAGTCGTTCCCGATCCGCCCCGCCGCCGAGATCTGGTCGATCGTCACCGACGACTGACCCGTTGGCAGATTGAGACCACCAGTCACCACCACGAAGTCGCTGCCCAGCGTCAGGTTGCCGCGCAGCTGCGTGTCGGTGAGCCCCGAGATCTCACTCACCGCGCTCGACGTCGTGGCCCGAACGCGAGTGTAGGCGGTCCCGATGTCGAAGGTGAAGCGCGTGCCGACGGGGATGCTCACGAACACCGGGACGGCGAGTTGAGAGATCGTCTCGTTCGTTGGCGCCTTGAGCTCGTAGCGCATGAACTGCGGCGCCAGGCGGAGCTCCCCATCGAACACCGACTGTGCCCGTGCCGGTGCGGAGGCGAGCGCCACGCCGGCGAGCGCCGCGAAGACGAGTCGTGACCGCATGCTCATGGTGTCCTCGGGCGCGTGACGATGATCGTGACCCGGCCGGTACCGGTGGGATTGTCGCTCCCCGTGCCCGAGGACACGGGATCCTTCTGGCCCGGCACGGTGGCGCCCGGCGCATCCAGCCCCGCGCCGGTCGCCGCGCCGGATGGAGACGGGTTCACGTCCCCCGCGGTCGCTAGGGCAGTCCCGCCGAGCGTCGAGCCAGTCGGCCCGCTCGCGGCAGGCTGCGAGAATCCACGCGCCGCCGCCGTGACGACGGCGCCCTCCGGCGTCCCGCGCAGTCCGAGCTCCAGGCTCCCCGCGTTCACCGATGATCCGAGGGTCAACGCGCGCGCCTCCGCCCCTTTGGTCTGAGCGGCCGAGAAGCCGGGATCGAGCCGCGCCGCTTCGTCGAAGTAGCGGCGCGCGTCGTCGAAGCGCCCCTGATCCTCGGCTGTCAGCCCGCGGCTGTAGGCGAGAAACGCAGCGAGCGAGCGCGTTGCGCGCTGCTCCACGGCGTTCCGCTCCGCCACCGTCAGCGTCACGCCCAGCTCGCGGAAGAGATCGAGCGCGAGCTTCTTCTCGAGCGCGAAGATCTGCTCCAGCTGGTCCGCCTGCTGCGCAGTCCCGCGGATCTGCGTCGAGGGAACGTCCACCACCGCGGCATCGACGCGGAGCTGTGTGCCGCCGATCTGGAGGATCGACCCCTGAACCACGCGGCCGGCACGAACGAGGCGGCCTGCCCGCACGTTGCTGCGCGAATCCGTCGCGCCCGACTGCTGGAGTGTCATCTCGTCCAGCAGCGCCTGCACCCGCGATCGCTCGACGAGCGTGAGCTGCGCCGAATGCGCCAGGTCGGTGGTGAGCATGTCGGCGAAGCCGCGCTCGAGCACGCGCAGCGAGCTGTCCGCACCCGAGAAGCGCAGCGGAAGCACGGCAATCGTGCGCGGCGGTCCGGGCTCGGTCGCGAGACGCGACTCCTGCTGCACCGCGACTTTCGCGTCCTGCTGGAGCTCCTTCCGCGTGAGCGACGTGAGGTGCGACTGAAGCTGGCTGCGCACCCGGTTCGTGCGTCCGTAGGTGATGTACGATCCGTATGCGCGCTTGGCCGTCGCGAAGTCCCCCTGCGCTTCGGCGGACAGTCCGAGGTACAGCGCCGTGGTACCGTCGCGCGGATCGAGCCGCGCCGCCGTCTCGAGCGCCGAACGTGCCTCGGCGTATCGTTCCGCCTTGTAGTAGGCGATGCCGAGCGAGCGGTTGATCGACGCGGACGAGGGTGCGGTGCGCAGATCGCGCTCGAGTCGCGCCACCGAGTCGCGACTGTTCACCGCGGTGGAGGCACAGGCGCCGAGCATGACGGCGAGCGCCGCGGTGAGAAT
>JAYUTY010000026.1:0-2523 GCA_043754875.1 Gemmatimonadota bacterium | reverse complement strand
ACGCGCTGGCGCCCGCGGTGCGCGACATGGACGTCGTGCTGATCGACGTGCCCTGCACCGGTACGGGGACGTTCCGTCGCCACCCGGACGCGCGCTGGCGCCTCAAGGCGAGCGATCTCGCCGTGCTGCCGGCGCTTCAGCGCGCGATGCTGCGTGCCGCGTCGCAGGCCGTGCGCCCGGGTGGGTTGCTCGTGTACAGCACCTGCTCGCTCGAGCTCGAGGAGAACGACGAGCAGATCGCACTGTTTCTCACCGAGCATCCGGACTGGCGCCTGGAGCCACCACCGGAAGGGGTGGTGCCCGACACCGTGCTCGACGCCGGACTGCTGCGCGTGCTGCCTCAACATCACGGCACGGATGGCGCCTTCGCGGCGCGCCTTCGCCGCCCCCGCACCGATCTCGCCGCATGAACTGGCGCTCGCGCGTCCGCACGTCGCTCGTCTATCTGGTCAGCATCGTCGCGGGCTTTGCGCTCGCCTATCTCATCGTCGCCTTCGTCGTCTTCCCGTCCGGCGTGATTCCGCGCGACGTGAAGGTGCCGAACGTGACGGGGCTGATGTACGAGGACGCAGTGCAGCGGCTCGCGCAGGCCGGCTTCAAGGGCGAGCAGGGTGAGCAGCGCTACAACAACTCCGCGCCCAAGGCGACCGTCCTCGAGCAGTCTCCGCCCCCAGGATCGCGCGAGGGGGTGGGCAACACGGTGACGCTCGTCGTCAGCGGTGGGCAGCGCATCGCCACCGTGCCGACGGTAACGGGAATGACGCGCGCCGAGGCGCAGGCGACGCTCGAGAAGGAAGGGTTCGACATTGGCGAGGCAACGGAGGCGGCGAGCAATGCGGCGCGCGGAACGGTGATCGCCACGAGACCGGCCGTGACGTCGCAGGTGACCGTGCCAAGCACCGTGTCGCTCGTGCTGAGCGCAGGACAGGCCAACATCCAGATGCCCGATCTGATGGGACGCGACGTGGACGGTGCCCGGCAGGCGCTCTCGCAGCTCGGCGTGCGGAACGTGAAGGTGATCTATGACCCACTCGCGCAGGGCACGCGCAACTCGGTCGTTGGCCAGTCGCCGGTGCCCAACTCGACGATGCTGCCCGGTGGCTCGGTGCAGCTTCGCGTCGTGGGCGACGTGACAGCGCCCGTCGCACCCGCGACACCATGACCGCGCACTACTCGAACGGTGCCGCGCGCATCGCGCCCTCCATCCTCAGCGCCGACTTCGCGCGGCTAGGCGACGAGGTCGAGATGATGGAGTCGGGCGGCGCGGACTGGGTCCACGTAGATGTGATGGACGGACGCTTCGTGCCCAACCTCACCTTCGGCGCGAAGGTGATCGAGACGCTGCGCCGCCACACGGCGCTGCCGCTCGACGTGCACATGATGGTCGTGGAGCCCGAGCGCTACTTCGACGACTTCGCCGCGGCCGGCGCGACTGGGATGACGATCCACGCCGAGGTAGCGCCGCACCTGCACCGGCAGCTCGTGCGCATCCGCGAGCTCGGTTGTGCGGCTGGTGTCGCGCTCAACCCTTCGACGCCGCTCAGCGCCGTGGAGGACGTACTCGACGAGCTCGACGTCCTGCTCGTGATGTCGGTGAACCCCGGCTTTGGCGGGCAGACGTTCATTCGCCAGTCGCTCGACCGGATCGCGCGCGCGCGCCGGATGCTCGACGCCGCGGGCTCGCGCGCCGTGCTCGAAGTGGACGGCGGCATCAACCGCGCGACGATCGTCGAGTGCTGGTTGGCGGGCGCGGACACCTTCGTCGCCGGCAACGCCGTGTTCAGCGCGGCCGATCCGCGCGCCGAGATCGGCGCGCTGCGTGGGCAATGCGCGCTGCGGGCGTGAGGCGCGTGCGATGACCGCGCGCCAGCAGTGGACCATCGTGCTGACTGTCGTCGCGCTGCTCGGCGTGGCACTCGCGAGCGGCACGTACTTCCTCGGCGACGAGCTGTTCCCGGTGGCGGTCGGGTCCGATGCGCCACCGTTCCAGGCCAGCGAAGTCGTGGCTGCGTCGGCCGGCACGGTGGCGTCGGTGGCGCCGTCATCTGCTGCGTCATCGGTCACGCGGTCGCTTGCCGACTACAAGGGAAAGGTCGTGCTGCTCAACGTCTGGGCGACGTGGTGCGAGCCGTGTCGCGTCGAGATGCCGAGCATCGAGAAGCTGCATCGGGAGTTCGGCCCGCAGGGATTGCAGGTCGTCGCGGTGAGCGTGGACGACCCGACAGCCGTGGCGCAGGTGCGCGACTTCGTTGCGGAGCTGAAGCTGACGTTCGAGATTTTGCATGACCCGGCCAAGACGATCACGACGAAATATCAGATCACCGGCTATCCCGAGACGTTCGTGATCGGGCGCGAGGGGACGATTCGCAAGAAGGTGATCGGCGCCGCGGACTGGAGCTCGCCGGCCAATCGCGCCCTGATCCGCGAGCTGCTCGGCAGCACGACTGCGTCGCGCTGAACGGAGCGCGACGCGATGAGCTCTCCGATTCCGCCTGGCGCGTCGCTCCGGGAACGCGGCGTGAC
>JAYUTY010000025.1:0-2527 GCA_043754875.1 Gemmatimonadota bacterium | reverse complement strand
CATGGTGCGCAACGTCTCGGGCAAGCGTCCGCTCTCGCTCCTCGACGCAACGGCCTACCCGTCGGGCAACGTGCTGCTGCGCTATCAGCGGGCGGGCGGCTGACCGACGGCCTCTGAGCTTCGACCCAGCGCGAACCGCGGCCCAACTCGCGCTGCAGGTGCCGGCGAAGCACGCCATCACGGGACGGACGCGCCCGCCAGGCACGAAGCCGGGATCAATGTGCCGAGCGCTGCGACGCGGAGTCAGTACAAGGGCACCCTGCGGCACTGTCGCGTGTAGCATGCCGTGCGTGGTGGTGCCGATACTGTCGACGCATGCGATCGTGTGGAGCTCGCGGGCTGCTCTGCAGTCGCGGCCTCGGCGCTGACGCGCCCGTCGGCCGGTCACAGATGTCCTTCTATCCCTCAGTCATGCGTCTTCCCGTAGCGCTGCTGCTCACGCTCGTGGCCGGTGGGTGCGTTCGTCGCGCTGCGCCGGCCCCCGCGCCGGCCACTCTCGCCAGCAACGGGCCGAGGGCACTCTCGGTTTATCGAGCGATTGCCGAGTCCGTCTATGTGCGCACGACCAACCGCGTCGTCGCGGTCGCAGCGACGACGCTCGACACCACCTGCTCTGCCGCCACTTGCGTGCCTCTGGCCGCGAGGTGGGGGATGGAGACGGTGTGGTGGGGCTCCGACCACACCGAGGGAGCGGTGGACGCACGCAACGATCTGCTGGCACGAGCCGGCGAGGTCGTGACGATCGGCGCAGCGGCCGCCGGTCATCCCCTGCTGTTCGAAGCGGACCCCGGCGACGTGCCGCCCGCCGGCGCCGGAAGTGCCGAATGGAATCGGTTCCGCGCAACGCACGCCGATGCGTCGGGGATCGTGCGCATGTCACCGGTCGGCTTCAGCCGGTCAGGGCGCACCGCAGTCGCCTTCGTGGACTGGCGCTGCGGCCCGACGTGCGGCCACCGGCTCGGCGTCGTCCTCGCCGCCGCGAGCGACACGAGCTGGATGATCACCGACATGCTGCTCGTCTCGAGCGATCAGCGGCAGCGATAGGGCTGGCTCAGTACTTCGCCAGGTAGTTGTCCAGCTCCCACTGCGACACCTGCGAGATGTACTCCCGCCACTCCTGGCGCTTCGCCGAGAGGAAGTGCGTGACGATGTGATCGCCGAGTGCCGCACGGATCACGTCGTTCTTTTCCAGCTCGTCGCACGCTTCGTTCAGGTCGTGCGGCAGGTCGTCGATCCGCAGCCGCCGCTTCTCGCGATGGCTCATCTCCCAGATGTTCTCGTTCACCGGCTCACGGTAGTCGGCTTTCGTGCGCACGCCGTCGAGACCGGCGGCGAGCATCGCTGCGAGTGCGAGGTACGGATTCGCCGCCGGGTCGGGCACCCGATGCTCCACCCGGGTTCCCAACCCACGCCGCTCCGGGATGCGCAGCATCGGTGAGCGGTTGCGCATGCTCCACGCGACGTTGACCGGCGCCTCGTAGCCCGGCACGAGCCGCTTGTACGAGTTGACCAGCGGGTTGGTGATGGCGCACGAGCCGCGTGCGTGCTTGAGCAACCCGCCGATGTAGTGCAGCGCGGTCTCGCTCAACTCCCACTGCGCGCGCTCGTCCCAGAAGGCGTTCGACTTGCCGGCGAACAACGACTGATGCGTGTGCATCCCGCTGCCGTTCTGTCCGAAGATCGGCTTGGGCATGAATGACGCGGCAAGCCCGAAGCGCTGCGCGACGACCTTCACGACGAAGCGGAACGTCGCGATGTTGTCGGCCGTCGTCAGTGCGTCCGCGTAGCGGAAATCGATCTCGTGCTGGCCGTGCGCGACTTCGTGGTGCGCCGCCTCCACCTCGAATCCCATGACTTCGAGATCATCCACGATCGCGCGGCGCGCCTCCTCCCCCAGGTCCACCGGCGCGAGATCGAAGTAGGCACCGACGTCGTGCGTCTGCGTGGTCGTCTCCCCGTTCACGCCACGCTTGAACATGAAGAACTCCGCCTCCATGCCCGCGTTCATCGTGAAGCCCATGGACGCCGCATCGGCGATCACGCGCTTGAGCGCGCCGCGCGGATCGCCGCCGAATGGAGAGCCGTCGGCCTTGTTCACGTCGCAGATCAGCCGGCCCACGCGCGACTCCGGATCGCCCCAGGGAAAGATCCGGAAGGTGGAGAGGTCCGGCGCGAGAAGCATGTCGCTCTCCTCGATGCGCACGAACCCCTCGATGCTCGAGCCGTCGAACATGATGTCACCGGCGAGCGCCTTCTCGAACTGCGAGGCCGGGATCTCCACGTTCTTGTTGACGCCGAGGATGTCGGTGAACTGGAGGCGAAGAAAGCGGACGTGCTGCGCGCGAACGAGCTCGAGGATGTCGCTCGCCGAAGCGCCTTTCACGTCTGGAAGCAGTGCGCGGCTGTGGGTCACGGCCCAATGCTGATCGGACGCCCCTTCCCTGTCAATCGATGTCACGCATCATGGGCATTCCGGCATCGCAGGGGGCACGTGCCTTGCCCATCGAGATCGGCTCGCGCCGCCGGC
>JAYUTY010000024.1:0-7529 GCA_043754875.1 Gemmatimonadota bacterium | reverse complement strand
ATCCGGGATCATACGGCGGCGGTCGAGCACATCATCGCGTGGCTCGTGAGTGACGAATCGGGGGTCCACATCTCGGGAGTTGGCCAGATCGACGCGGTAGGACATCGCGTCGTGCACGGCGGCGAGCAGTTCACCCAGTCCACCCGCGTCGACGAAGCGGTGCGTCGTGAGCTGGAGGAGCTGATCGAGCTCGCGCCCCTGCACAATCCGCACAACCTGCGCGGCATCGCCGCCGCGCGCGCGGCGCTCGGACCGGACGTGCCGCAGGTCGCGGTGTTCGACACCGCGTTCCACCACAGCCTGCCGGAGACGGCGTTCCTGTACGCGATTCCCTACCAGATGTATCGCCGGCACCGAGTGCGCCGCTACGGGTTTCACGGAACGTCGCACCGCTACGTCGCCTACCGGTATCGTCAGCTCACGGGAAGGTCGCGCGAGGAGACGAACGTCATCACGCTGCACCTCGGCAACGGCGCCTCCGCGTGCGCCATCAAGGGCGGTCGCTCGATCGACACGTCGATGGGGTTCACGCCGCTGGAAGGGCTCGTGATGGGCACACGCTCGGGGGATCTCGATCCGGCGATCCTGGAGTACGTCGCGGTGAAGGAGGGGCTCGCCTTCCGCGACGTCGACTCGATGCTCAACAAGCAGTCAGGGCTGCTCGGCATCTCGGGGCTGACGGCCGATATGCGTGAGCTGCTGGCCGAGGAGGCCGAGAACGGCGACCGGCGCGCACGGCTGGCGATCGACCTGTTCTGTTATCGGGCCCGAAAGTACCTGGGGTCGTATCTGGCCGCGATGAACGGCGCGGACGCGGTGATTTTCACCGGCGGCATCGGAGAGAATTCCGCCGAAGTGCGTGCCAGGATCTGCGCCGAGATGGATTGGCTCGGGATCGTGGTGGACGCGCAGCCCAACGCCGCCATGTCCGGCGCGGAAGGCCGGTTCGATCTGGCGGGCTCCCGCGTCGAGCTCTGGGTGATCCCGACCGACGAGGAGCTGCTGATCGCGCGGGACACCTGGCGCGTGGTGACCGGAGCCGACGTCCGCTACTAGCGTCTCGGAGGGCGTTACTGTCGGAGAGTTCCCCACAGCGGAGAGGCCGACTCCCGACAGCGCGGATTTCGCTGGCGACCAAGATGAGAGGAGAGCGATTCGTGTCCTCCCTCCTGACTCGTCCAGATGACCTCTCCGACTCTCGCGCCGCCCCCGCACGGGCACCTTTCCACCACGCCCGCGATCATCCAGGGCGGCATGGGGATCGGCATCTCCAGCTGGATGCTCGCCCGCACCGTCTCGCTGCTCGGGCAGCTGGGCGTGGTGTCCGGCACGGCGCTCGACACGGTGTTCGTTCGTCGCCTGCAGGATGGCGACGCAGGCGGGCACATGCGCCGCGCGATGGAGCACTTCCCGATTCCGCGCGTGGCCGAGGAGGTGCTGCAGCGCCATTATCACGCCGGCGGCCGGGCAGCTGGTGCAGCGTACCAGCTGCTCCCGATGTACAAGCAGGTCGTGAGCGCGCAGCGGCAGCAGGTGACGATGCTCGCGAACTTCGCGGAGGTCTGGCTCGCGAAGGAAGGCCACGCCGGGGTGGTCGGATTGAATCTGCTGACCAAGGTGCAGATGCCCAATCTGGCATCGCTGTACGGCGCGATGCTCGCGGAAGTGGACTACGTCATCATGGGCGCCGGCATACCGCGCGAGATTCCCGGTGCACTCGACGCGTTGGCCCGTCACCAGCCCGCGCGTATCAAGCTCGACCTGGAGGGTCCGGCCGAATCGACCACGGAATTCCTCGATTTCGACCCGGCTGATCACTGGAGCCCCTCGGCTGAGCTACTGCGTCCGCGCTTCCTGCCCGTCGTGTCGGCCAGCTCGCTAGCGGCGACGCTCGCCCGCAAGGCGACGGGGCGGGTCGATGGGTTCGTCGTCGAGGGACCCACCGCGGGCGGGCACAACGCGCCGCCTCGGGGGGAGCCGCGTTTCACGGCGGAAGGCGAGCCGATCTACGGAGAGCGCGACGTCGTGGACCTCGCGAAGATGCGCGAGCTCGACCTCCCCTTCTGGCTCGCCGGCGGTTCGGGCTCGGCGGGTGCGGTTCGCGCCGCCCGCGCCACCGGGGCCGCTGGTGTTCAGGTCGGGACGCTGTTCGCGTTCTGCGACGAATCGGGACTGACGAGGGAATACAAGCGTGAGGTGATCGCCGGGATCGTCGCAGGCTCGGTGCGAATCCGCACCGACCCGAGGGCGTCGCCGACAGGCTATCCCTTCAAGGTCGTCGAGGCCAGCGGCATGGCGCGCCAGGATGAGACCCGCGAACGGAATTGCGATCTGGGATATCTTCGCGTCGCGTTTCGCTCCGCTCCCGGCCGAATTGGCTATCGCTGCTCGGCAGAGCCGGTCGATGCGTACGAGAAGAAGGGCGGCCTGGCCGAGGACACGGTGGGTCGCCGCTGCCTCTGCAACGGTCTCACGGCGAATGTCGGGCTGCCGCAGACGCGTGGAGACGCGGTCGAGCTTCCGCTGATCACCAGCGGTGACGACATCGCGTCCGTGGCGGAGCTGCTCGCCGGCCGCGACGGCTACTCTGCGGCCGACGTGCTCCGGCACCTGCTCGACGGAACGCCGTCGGACCTGCGCGACGGTGGCCAGCGAGTCGTCGACACGAGCAACAGTTCGCTCTGAACCGCCGCCGGAGTGGCCCCCGTGTGGAACCTCCCTTTCCTTGCTGCGCTCCGCCACCCCGGATAACTTTGCGGGCTGACAGGGTCTTCCATCACCACATCCAGGCTTCCGCATGGCGACATACCGTTTCGCGACGCGCCCGTCCGAGGGCGACGCGATCGCGTTCGACCAGGGCGTGCTCAGCGTTCCCAACCATCCCGTCATTCCCTTCGTCGAGGGAGACGGCACCGGTCCGGACATCTGGCGCGCCTCGGTGCGCGTGTTCGACGCCGCGATCGAGAAGGCGTTCGGCGGCGAGCGGCGCGTTTCATGGATGAAGGTGTTCGCCGGCGAGGAGTCGCACACGCAACACGGTGAGTGGCTCCCGGACGAGACGCTCGAGGCGTTCAGGGAGTTCCGCGTGTCGATCAAGGGACCACTGTCCACCCCTGTCGGCGGCGGCATCCGTTCGCTCAACGTGACGCTGCGCCAGGTCCTCGACCTCTACGCCTGCATTCGTCCGGTCCGCTACTTCGAGGGGGTCGGCAATCCCATGAAGGAGCCGGAGAAGCTGAACGTCGTGATCTTCCGGGAGAACACGGAAGACGTCTACGCCGGCATCGAATGGAAGGCCGGCTCCCAGGAAGCCGAGGAGATCGCCGAGCTCCTGCGCACCAAGTACGGCAAGGAGATCCGCGCCCACTCCGCCATCGGCATCAAGCCCATGTCCGAGTTCGGCTCCAAGCGCCTCGTCAAGATGGCCATGCAGTACGCGCTCGCGAACGGACGCCGCTCGCTGACGCTGGTGCACAAGGGCAACATCATGAAGTACACCGAGGGCGCCTTCCGCGACTGGGGTTATGAAGTCGCGAAGAGCGACTTCGCGGGCCAGTTCTGCACCGAAGCCGACCTCTCCAAGGCCGGGAGCAGCGCCCGCGCCGACTGCGTCGTCCTCAAGGATCGCATCGCCGACGCGATGTTTCAGCAGCTGCTGCTGCGCCCCGATGAGTACGACGTCATCGCGACGCCCAACCTGAATGGCGACTACATCTCTGATGCGGCTGCCGCGCAGGTCGGCGGGCTCGGGCTCGCCCCCGGTGGCAACATCGGCGACGGCGTCGCGGTGTTCGAGGCGACCCACGGCACGGCGCCCAAGTACGCGAATCTCGACAAGATCAATCCCGGCAGCGTCGTCCTCTCCGGCGTGATGATGTTCGAGTACATGGGATGGAAGGAAGCCGGTCAGCTCATCGTGCGCGGACTGGAGAACGCGATCAAGAGCAAGCGCGTCACGTATGATCTCGCGCGCCAGATGCCCGGCGCCACCGAGGTCAGCACCTCCGCTTTCGCCGACGAGATCATCAAGGGGATGAGCGCCTGAGGCGCTCGTCCCGTCCTTCCTTCCCACCGAGGCCATGACCCTATCCCTCACCAGCGGCGGCGCCGATGATCTCGGCGCGCTCGCCGTGCCGCTCCTCGTGATCGCGCTCCCCGCGACCGGGATGCTCGACGATGCGCTCACTTCGCTCGACGCGTCGCTCGGCGGCGTGCTGGGCCGGGCGCTCGATCGACGCGACTTCCGCGGCGGGCGCGACGAGACGATGCACTTCGCCGGAGGAACGACAGGTCCGGCGCGCGTGCTGTTGGTGGGCACCGGAAAGTTGGCGGCCAACCGCACCTCCTCGCTGCGGCGCGCCGGTGCAGTCGCGGCGCGCAACGCCGCGCGCATGGGCGTCGGCGAGCTGGCGTTCTACGCCGGCGCGCTCGACGCCCGCGAGTCGGAAGCGCTGGCGATTGGCCTCGCCGCTGGCGCCTGGGAATACACCACGACGCGCACGGCACCTCCCGAGGACGAGCGGCGCCTCCCCCTCACGGCTGCGCGCATCCTTGGCGCCGACGCCTCGGCAATCGAGCAGGGTGTTCGTGCCGGAAGCGCCATCGCCGAAGGTCACTCGCTCGCACGCACCCTTGGCATGTTGCCGGGCAACATCTGCACGCCCGAGTATCTCGCCCAGACGGCGCGTGAGATCGGCGAGCGCCATGGCATGATGGTTTCGATCCTTGGCCGCACAGAGATGGAAGCGCTCCGCATGGGCAGCTTCCTCTGTGTCGCGCAGGGCGCGCCGCAGGAGGATCCCAAGCTGATCGCCCTCGAGTACAAGGGTGGCGCCACTGATGCGCCGCCCGTCGTGCTCGTCGGCAAGGGACTGTGCTTCGACTCGGGCGGCATCTCCATCAAGCCCGCACAGGGAATGGAGTGGATGAAATTCGACATGTGCGGCGCCGCCGGCGTGCTCGGCGCCATGGACGCAATCGGCCGCCTGGGCCTCGCCATCAACGTCGTGGGTCTGGTCGGCTCCACCACCAACATGCCGAGTGCCACGGCGGTCAAGCCAGGCGACGTCGTGCGCAGCATGTCGGGCAAGTACATCGAGATCATCAACACCGACGCCGAGGGACGCCTCGTCCTCGCCGACGTGCTGTCGTACGCCAGCCTCTACAAGCCGGCTGCCGTCATCGACGCTGCCACCCTCACCGGTGCCTGCGTGATCGCCCTCGGCCACACGGCCACCGGCGTGATGGGCAACGATGCCGCGCTCGTGCAGGAAGTGCTCGGCGCGGGCGGCCGCGCCGGCGAGCCGGGCTGGGAGCTTCCGATGTGGGACGACTACAAGGAGCTGATCAAGTCCGACGTCGCCGACATCAAGAACTCGGGCGGACGGCCAGCTGGCACGATCAGCGCCGCACTCTTTCTCGCCGAGTTCGCCGTCGACTATCCGTGGGTGCACCTCGACGTCGCCGGCACGGCCTACACCGAGACGGATCTCGGCACCGTCCAGCGCGGTCCGACCGGCACGCCTGTCGGCACCTTCGTGGAGTTCGTCCGCGGCCGCGCCGGGTGAGGCTGCGCAGGCTGCGGGCGATCGCACTTCTCGGCCTCGGCATTCTCACGGCCGCCGTCCTCCCGACCCGCGGCAGCGCGCAGGTTCCGGTCAAGCGCGACACCGTGACCGGCCGGCGTGATACGATCAACACACGCGTCGACACGCTCGGAGGGCGACGCAATCTGCCGCCGGCGGGACGAGACACCGTACGAATTCCCATTCCGCCCAAAGCCGACTCGATGATCCGCAACGATTCCATCAACAGGGGAATCGTTCCGTTGCCGAAGAATGCGGCCGGCAGGGCGGATACGCTCAAGAAGGACACGCTCAAGGCGCCCCTCGCGCGCGCCGAGGCGCCATCCATCCTCGAGATCGGCGCCGCGCGGGTCTACGATCGCGCCTCCATCTACGCGACGGGCGCCGTCACGCTCAGCGACCTGCTCGGCCGCGTTCCCGGGCTCACCGAGTTCACGGCGGGATGGCTGGGGGCGCCTGCCGTCGTCGCGTCGCAGGGCGACCTCCGGCGCGTTCGACTCTTTCTCGATGGGCTCGAGCTCGACCCGATGGATCAACGCGCACGTGGCGTTGCTCCGATCAACGACATGCCGCTTCACGCGCTGGAGGAGCTTCGGATCGAGCGCGGTGCGGACGAGGTACGCGTCTATGGACGCACCTGGCGCGTGGATCGCACCGATCCGTTCACGCGCGCCGACATCGCGACCGGTGATCAGAATACCAACCTGTATCGCGCCTACTTCGGGCGCCGATTCAGTCACGGCGAAGCGCTGCAGGTCTCGGCCGAGCAGTTCAACACGCAGCCGCAGAGCGCTCTCCCCTCGTCCGACGCGCTCAACCTGATGGCGCGCCTCGGCATGGCGCGCGGCCCCTGGAGCGCCGACGCCATGATGGAGCGGAGCGATCGCAGCCGCGCGCAGTGGACCGGAATCGGCAACCCGCTCGAGACGCTCGACACGATTCCCAGCATCGAGACTCGTCGCTCGACCGCATACGTTCGCTTCGGCAACGGCGATCCGGATCGCGGACGATGGGTGCAGGCGCTCGCCTCGGCCCACAGCTATCGCTTGTCGCCGCGCTCCAGCACCGACCTCGGCACGCTGCTGCCGGCTCAGCGGGATTCGATCGCGCGCCTCGCCGACACGACGGCCTACGAGAGCCAGTATCTGCTCACGGGCGGCGTCACGCGCGGCGCGGTGAAGCTCAGCGCCGCTGAGCGCGTCCGCATCTCGCGCGGCCTGACCTCGCACGTGCTGTCGGCGCGCGGCGCCTTCGCGAGCGGGCCGCTCTCGACATCGGTCTTCGCTGAAGGACGGAGCGTGCTGAACCCGGGACGGGTCGAGGGAACCGTCCGCTTCGCGCCGCTCTCGCGCATCGCAGTGGTCGCCAGCGCATCGCGCACCGGGAGCGGACTGTTCGATCGACTTCTGCGCGAACCGAGCGCGCGGCCGTTCGACTCGACTGGAACGTTCCTCCCCGCCGAGCCGGGCTTTCCCGTTTCCAGCCCACTCGTCGACACGTCCGAAGTGCGCAAGTACGTCTTGCCGGCGCGCACCAACGCGCGTGCGGAGGTGGGTGTGCGACTCCGCGACCTGTGGCTCGCCGTCGGGATGATGCGCCGAGGTGCAACCACGCTCCTCCCACCCGGTGAGATCGATGTGCGCTATGCCGGTTCCGGCGCGGTACGCGTCGAGTCCGAGGCCACCGCGCGCACCGTCAGCGCGCGTGGGCGGCTGTATCGCGCGATCAACATCGATGCATGGGCCGTCGCGTGGAACGACTCGATGGGCGTCTACCGGCCGCGCTATCAGACACGTACGGAGCTGTTCATCCAGACCAATCTGCTGGAGCGATTCCCGCGAGGAAATTTCGGGATCCTGACCTCGCTCGCGCACGAGTACCGCTCGTCGGTGCTCTTCCCGTTCGTTCCGAGCACGCTGGCCTCGACCTCGCAGACCGCGACAG
>JAYUTY010000023.1:0-2546 GCA_043754875.1 Gemmatimonadota bacterium | reverse complement strand
CGGCGAAGACGATCAGGCTTCCGACGAGCGCGGCGCCGTAGGCGACCGTGAGCCGAGCGCGCAGCGTTGCCATGACGGGCGGCTACTCCTTCAGTACGTAGCCGACACCACGCACCGTGGTGATCAGCTTTCGCGTGTGCTTCGCGTCGATCTTCTTGCGAAGGTGATTGATCACGACGTCCACGATGTTGGTGCCCGGATCGAAGTGATAGCCCCACGCATACTCGGTGATGAGCGTGCGACTCATCACTCGGCCGGCGTGGCGCGCGAGGTACTCGAGCACCGTGTACTCCTTTGGCGTGAGCTCGATCATCTCGCCGGCGCGGCGCACCTCCCGCGTCGCCTGGTCGATCTCCAGGTCGGCCACGATCATGACGGGCGACGCGAGCGCACGCGGCCGGCGCGCGAGTGCTTCCACGCGCGCGAGCAGCTCTTCGAAGGCAAAGGGCTTGGTGACGTAGTCGTCGGCGCCGGCACGCAGCGTGGCGACCTTTGCATCCACCGCATCCTGCGCCGTGAGGACGAGCACCGGGCGCTCGAAGCCCTTGGCGCGCAGCGACTGCAGCACGTCGAGACCGTTCTTGCCGGGGAGGCGCATGTCGAGCACGATCAGATCGTAGGCTTCCGAGCTCGCACGCCGCTCCCCCTCCTCGCCGTTGACGGCGAGGTCCACGGACCAACGGTGCTCTTCCAGGCCGCGCTTGACGTACTGGCCGACGGTGGGATCGTCCTCGATCACGAGAATGCGCATCGTCGCTACTCCGCCCCGCCGGGACGGCGGAAGCCGTACTCGCGGATCTTTCGGTAGAGTGTCTTGGAGCTGATGCCGAGCGCGCTGGCGGCACGTCCCTGATGCCAGTTGGTGTTGTGCAGCACCGATTCGATATGGCGTCGCTCGAGCTCGGCCAGCGGCAACGCGGGCACCGACTGTGAAGTTGCCCCGGCGCCTGGCAGCGTCAGCGGCAGGTCGGTCGCGCGCACATGTGGCCCGTGCGCGAGGAGGACGACGCGCTCCATCACGTTGCGCAGCTCGCGCACGTTGCCCGGCCACGCATAGCGCGAGAGCAACTCGAGCGCGTCCACTGTGAGCGTCGGCGGATTGGACTTGCCGAACTGGTTGAGGAACTGGCGTGCCAGCAACGGAATGTCGACCGCACGATCGCGGAGCGGTGGAAGCTCGATGGCGATCGTGTTGATGCGATAATAGAGGTCGTCGCGAAAGGTGCCGTCCGTCACGCGCTGCGAGAGATCGCGGTTGGTGGCGGCCAGAAAGCGCACGTCCACCTCCACCTTCTGGCTCCCCCCGACGCGATAGAAGCTGCGCTGGTCGAAGGCGCGCAGCAGCTTGCTCTGCAGCTTGGGTGACAGCTCGCTGATCTCGTCCAGGAAGAGCGTGCCGCCGGCGGCGAGCTCCATCAGGCCGAGTCGCCGTTCGTCAGCGCCCGGAAAGGCGTTGCGCTCATGGCCGAACAGCTCGCTCTCGAGACCACCTTCCGTGAGCGACGCGCAGCTCACGTCGACGAACGGTCCACTGCGCCCGCTCATCCGATGCAGCATCTGCGCGACGAGCTCCTTCCCCGTGCCGGACTCGCCGCTGATGAGCACGGGCGAGTCGCTCGGCGCGACGCGGCCCACCGCCTCGAGCACCGCCTGGAGCGGCGCGTACTGCGTGAGGATCTCCGTCGCGCCGCCTGCCTTCCCGAGCTGCGCCAGGAGCAGGACGTTCTCGCGCCCGAGCTTCCGCTTCTCCCACGCGCGGCGGACGAGCACATCGATCTCGGCCATGCGATACGGCTTGGCCATGTAGTCGTAGGCGCCGAGCTTCATCGCGCTGATCGCCGTCTCGATCGTTCCGTTGCCGGTGATGATGATCACCTCGGGCGGATCGACCTCGGCGCGCACCTGCTTGAGGACCTCGAGACCGTCGAGCTCCGGCATCACGATGTCGAGCAGCGCGACGTCGAACGACTCGGCGCGCAGTGCGTCGAGCGCGGCGCGGCCATCCGTTACCGTCTGCACCTGACAGCCGCGCCCAGCGAGAAAGCTCGCGAGGATCTGCCCGAGGTGAACCTCGTCCTCGGCGACGAGCACCTTGATCCTGGAATCCGTCACGACTGCTCTCCTCGAATGGTTTCCCGCGGTAGCACGATACGGAAGATGCTGCCATGGCCCGGCGTGCTCTCCACCTCGATCGTTCCCTCGTGTTCCTCCACGATCGCGTAACAGATCGAGAGGCCGAGGCCGGTGCCGCGGCCGGGCTGCTTGGTGGTGAAGAAGGGCTCGAAGATCTTGGGCAGGTCGGCGCGGCGGATCCCCTCGCCCTGATCGACGATCTCCGCGACGACGGAACGTCCGTCCGCGCCCGCTCGCGTGCGCAGCGTGACTGTTCCGCGATCGTGCATCGCGTCCATCGCGTTGATCAGCAGCGCCATGAAGAGCTGGACGAGCTGCTCCTCGTTGGCCCACACTGCGGCGCCAAGGGTCCGATCGAGCTCCGTCTGCACCACGAGCCGCTTGAAGCGCGCGTGATGCTTGAGCACGAAGAG
>JAYUTY010000022.1:0-2547 GCA_043754875.1 Gemmatimonadota bacterium | reverse complement strand
TCGGCACGTCGGCCGGGATGCCGTTGGTGCCCGTCGTGAGCCGCGTCCACGTGCGTCCGAAGTCGTCCGTCTTGTAGATGTACGGCTGGAAGTCGCCGAGGAGATAGCGAAGCACCGCGACGTAGGCGCTGCCGACCCGATGCGGCGATGGCTCGATGTTCTGCACGCGGCCGCCGGGCGGCAGACCCTTGGGGGTGACATTGGCCCAGGTGCGGCCACCGTCGCGCGTCACGTGGATGGGACCATCGTTCGCGCCGGCCCAGATCACGCCCGCTTTGAGGGGCGACTCGCGGATCGCGTAGAGCGTGGCGTACATCTCCTCGCCCGTGACGTCGATCGTGATCGGCTCGCCGGAGATCGTCGCCCGGTACTTCGGATCGTTCGCCGTGAGATCCGGGCTGATGCGCTCCCACGTGACCCCTTCGTCGCGCGTGCGATGGACGTACTGCGAGCCGTAGTAGACCGTGTGCGGCTCGTGCGGCGACACCTCCATCGGCGAGACGCGCTGGAAGCGGTACTGGAGCGTCTGATTCGCGTTGCCGTAGAGCGACTGCCCACCGATCCACGACTGCTGCTCCTGGCCGGAGCGCAGGCTCATGCGGCTCCACTGCCCCTTGCACGCGCCGTAGACGGTGTCGGGGTTGGTGCGGCTGGGAATGATCGGACCCGTCTCGCAGCCCGGTCCCTGCCGCCAGCTCTGGATCGGCTCATCCAGGCCAGCCGCGCCCACGGGGAGGCTGGGCAGGATCACGGTGCTGTTGTCCTGCTGGGCGCCGTACACGCGATATGGATACTGATTGTCCGTCGCGACCTGGTAGATCTCGGCCGTCGGCTGATTCTCCTGTGTGCTCCAGCTCTGGCCGCCGTTGAGCGAGACGTTTGCGCCGCCATCGTTGGACTGGATCAGGATCCGGCCGTTCTTCGGGTTGATCCACATGTCGTGATTGTCGCCGTGCGGCGTGCGCATCGTCCGGAAAGTGCGGCCGCCGTCGGTGGACTTGTAGAACCCCTCGGCGCCGGCGTAGACGACGTCGGCGTTCGTGGGGTCGGCGTCGACGTTGTCGTAGTAGAAGGGACGCGTGATGATGCCCGGCGTGGTGTTGACGAGCGACCAGTGCTCGCCCGCGTCGTCGCTGCGATAGAGTCCGCTGCCCGGCTTGGCCTCCACCAGGGCGTAGACGCGCATCGGATCGGCGGCCGACACGGCGAGGTCGCTCTTGCCGACGACGGCGGTGGGAAGCCCGTTCGTCAGGCGCGTCCAGTGGTCGCCGCCGTCGGTGCTCTTGTAGATGCCGTCCTCACCGCCGCCGCTGATGATCGTCCACGGCTTGCGCTCGCCGCGCCACATGGAGGCGTAGACCACGTTCGGCGACCCAGGCTGCAGCTCGATGTCCACCGCGCCGGTGCTGTCGGAGAGGAAGAGCACGCGCTCCCAGGTCGCGCCGCCGTCGCGCGTGCGGTAGACGCCGCGCGTCGGCGACTTCGCGAACGGGTTGCCGACGACCGCGGCGTACACCACGTCCGGCGTCGTGGGATGCACGACGATCGCGCCGATCTGCCCCGCGTCGCGCAGCCCCACGAAGCGCCAGCTGCGGCCGGCGTCGGTGGACTTGTAGATCCCCTTGCCGATCGAGACGTTGCTGCGGATCGCCTCGGAGCCGGTGCCGACGTAGACGATGTTCGGATCGGAGTTGGCGACGTCGAGCGCGCCGATGGAGGCGGTGGCGAACGAGCCGTCCGATACGTTGTGCCAGCTGATGCCGGCATCCGTCGTCTTCCAGACGCCGCCACCAGCGGCACCCATGTAGAAGGTGCTCGTTTCCTGATCGACGCCGGTCACCGCGGTGACGCGTCCGCCGCGCGCCGGCCCGATCATCCGGTAGCGCATCCCAGCGAGCTTCGCCTGGTCGAACGCCGCGACATCGGCAGGTGGGCTCGTCTGCTGCGCACGGGCGATGCCCGCCGTGAACAAGCCGAGCCCGCCGAGGAGCGCGAGTGGAAGGAACGGACGCAAAGCTGACGTGGGAAGCGGCATGGGCAGGGCAGAGGGTGGTCTACGTGTGGAGCGGTGCGACGGCACCGGCCCTGCGAAGATGGGGGGAACGACTCGCCTCCGCCAACTCTCGCCGCGGTCGATACCACACTCGTCCCAGAAAACACCATGAAGATCGAGATCTGGTCTGACGTCGCCTGCCCCTGGTGCTACGTGGGGAAGAAGCGATTCGAGAGCGCCCTCGGGCGCTTCGAGCATCGAGACGAGGTGGAGGTCCGCTGGCGAAGCTTCGAGCTGGACCCGTCGGCTCCGGCGAGCCAGGAGGAGCCAATTGCGGCGTTGCTGGCGCGGAAGTATCGCCTTCCACTGGCCGAGGCCGAGGCGATGAATGCCCGCATGACGGGCGAGGGAGCCAAAGATGAGATCGACTTCCACTTCGAGCGCGTCCGGGCGGCGAACAGCTTCGATGCACACCGGCTTCTGCACCTCGCTCACGAGCGCGGCAGGCAGGATGCGCTGGAGGAGCGACTGTTCCGCGCCTATTTCACCGACGG
>JAYUTY010000021.1:0-7565 GCA_043754875.1 Gemmatimonadota bacterium | reverse complement strand
CGCTCGATTCCAGCTTCTGCATCTGCGCCTGCATCTCGGGCGTGAGCGCCTGCCGCAGCAGCGCCTGCGCCTCGCTGAGCTGTCTCGCCAGTGAGCTGTCGAGTGCGCCGGCGGCCTTGAGCTGTCGCTCGAGTTGCTGCGTCGCCTCGCGCAGCTTCTGGACGCGGTCAGCCATTCCCCGCTGCTCCTGCGCCAGCGCGCGGGCCTTCTCCGCCCCCTCGAACGACATCGCACTCTTCTGCTGCGCCTGCTGTGCGGCACTCTTCGATCCGGCCGATGCGTCGCTCTTCGCGGCGCCCTGACGCGCCTGCGCGCGCGCGGCTTCGTCGGTGCGTTGCGCAAGCGACTGCTGGGCGGCGACGGCGGCCCGCGCCGCCTTCACTGCCGAGTCGCCGATCGCGCGCGCCACGCCGCGCTGCTCTTCCATCGATGGCCGCTTGATCACCAGCTCGCGGCTCACGCCGCGCTGCCCCCACGGCGACGCATCCACCGCTTCGGCGCGCACCCGCATCGTCTCGCCCACCGCCAGATGCAGCGACGCCACGTCTATCGTTGCGTCGCCTGCCCACGTCGTGCCCACGTTGCTCGCGACAGATTGCACGGTCGATGCAGCACCGACGCCACGCGTCAGGCGGAGCTCTACTGCGTGAATGCCGTGATCGTCCGACGCACGCACACCGAGCGCGAGCCGCTCGTCCGTCGCGACGATCGTGTCCGAGGTCGGCTCGGCGATCGTGATCGTCGGTGCCGAATCGGCGAGCGCCTCGATGACGAGCGGCTCCGGCAGGTCGGGCACGGCGCCGCCCGACCCACGCGCACTCCACGCGAGCTGGCCCGACTGCTCGACTGCGAACCGGCCGGCGAAGGTGTGTCCGCTCGTTGCGAGCGGGATCTGCGCGCCGCGTTCGGGCGCGAGCGACACCTCGGTCAGCGGCACTGAAGCGCGCCCCGAGACCGAGAGCACCGAGCCTCGGGGCAGACGCAGCCGCTCGCCCACCGGCAGCGATTCGGCGGCTCGCCCCAGATAGGACGGATAGTCCACGTGCAGCACGAGCGCGCCCAGGAAGGGGCGGTCAGCTGCGAACACGACGACACTGTCACTCTCCGCGCGTCCGTCGCTCGCCAGCAGGCGCACGTCGCCCTTCATCGACTCGATCGACCAGCGCGCCTCGCCCGTGCGTGCATCCACCGCAAGCGTGTCCAGTCGACTCGGCTCTCCCGTCTGCCGCACGGTGAGCAGGATCGTCCGACGACCCGGCGCACGCACGGTCAGCCGCAGCGGCGAGCCGCGCAGGAGCTCGTGCGGCGCACCCTGGATGCGCGGCCGGTCGAGCAGCGCGCCGCGCCAGGCGTCGATCGGGCGCAGAACCGCGCGCAGTCCGTCACCGAACAGCGGAGTCGCACTCAGCAGCAGCAGAACGCCCGCAGCAGCGATCGCCGCGGCGCGCTGGGTCGAGCGCGTGCTGGCTCGACGCATCTCCGGTGCGAGCGCACCCTCCCGCGGCAGCGTGGCGCGCGCCGCCTGCGCCGCGCGAGCCGCGAGCACGCCGGTACCCTCCATCTCCAGCGCGCCGACCAGCACACCGCGCCGCATCTGCTGCTCGCGCTCGATGGCGAGCGCCACGCCGAGTGACGACCCGCGCGCCGCAAGCCGACGGCGCGTGCGAAGTCCGAGCAGCACGAGCGCAGCCGCGATCAGCGCCCACACCGCGAACGGCAGCGCGCGCGGCAGCGCCAACCATCGCGCGCCGCCGAACACGACCGCTCCCACCGCGAGCAGGAACGCCAACGCTCCCGCCGCGAGGAGCAGCCCGCCGGTGAGTTCGCGCTGCTGGAGGTGCCGTCGCTCGCGCTCCACGAGCGCGCCGATCGTCATGGGAGCGGCCGGCTCGTCACGGCGTACACGAACAGGTTCACGCCCATGCGCAGCGCCGCCTCGTGCAGCGCCGGTGGATCATTGTACGTCTCGGGATCCTCCCAGCCGTTGCCGAGATCGCTCGAGAAGGTGTAGTACACGGCGAGCCGGTTGCCGAGGAAGATTCCGAAGCCGCGTGCCGGCTTGCCATCGTGCTCGTGGATCTTGGGCACGCCATTCGGAAAGTCGTACACGCCGTGATAGATCGGATGCGTGAGCGGCACGTCTACCAGCTCGCGATCGGGAAAGACGCGCTTCATCTCGCGGCGGAAGCTCTCGTCGAGGCCGTAGTTGTCGTCGGCGTGCAGGAATCCGCCGCGCACCAGGTAGTCGCGCAGCCGAACCACCTCCGCGTCCGTCAGCTTCACGTTGCCGTGCCCGGTCATGTGAAGGTACGGATAATCCCACAGTCGCTCGTCCATGAGCGTCACGCGTGCTTCCGACTTCTCCACCGGGAGCGACGTCCGCTGCCGGATCGCCGCGAGGAGATTCGGGAGGCTGGACGGATTGGCGTACCAGTCGCCACCGCCGTCGTACTGGAGCCGTGCGACGGTGAGGTGCGGCACCGTGCGCGCGCCCGTCAGCGGCGCAAGCAGCACCGCGCCCAGCGCCAGCATGCGGCGCACCGGTCGTCGGACCAGCGTCACTCGTGCGCCAGGCGGTAGGCGAGATTGCGCGGTGCGCCCAGCTCTTCGGCGAGCGCCGCAGTGATGTCGCGCGCGCTGCGCCCCTCGGCGCGAAGCTCGACCGCGCGGGCGCGCAGCTCGTCCTCCGACGCACCAGTCGGCGCGGCTGCTCCTTCGATCACGATCACGATCTCTCCGCGTGGCGAGGCATCGACGTAATACGTCGCGAGCGCGCCGACCGTTCCGCGTCGCAGCTCCTCGAACTGTTTGGTCAGCTCGCGCGCGACGACCGCTGCTCGCTCGCTCCCGCCGGCACTGGCGAGCTCGGCCAGCGTATCGCCGACACGCGATGGCGCTTCGTAGAGCACCGCGGCGTGGCGTAGCGCAATGATCTCGCCGATCGTTCGCCGCCGCTCGCTCCCCTTGCGAGGCAGAAAGCCGTAGAAGGTGAACCGCTCCAGCGAGAGCCCGGAGGCCACCAGCGCGGCGAGCAGCGCGGACGCGCCCGGAATCGGCGACACCGTCACCCCGGCCTCCACAGCGGCTCGAACCAGGCGCCCCCCCGGATCGGAGAGCAGTGGCGTCCCCGCATCCGAGATCAGCGCGAGACTCTCTCCAGCCAGGAGCCGCGCGACGAGCGCCGGCGTCGTCTTGGCCTCGTTGTGCTCATGATGCGGCAGCAGTGGTGTCGCGATCTCGTAGCGATCGAGCAGATGGCGAGAGTGCCTGGTGTCCTCGGCCAGCACCGCCGACACGGCCCGCAGCGTCTCCACGGCCCGAAAAGAGAAATCCCCCATGTTTCCGATGGGAGTGCTGACGATGAACAGGGCGCCGGCGGATCCGTCGCTCACGCGAGCTTCCAGGAGAATCGGTCGAACAGTCCGGCCGACTGGAAGAGATGTCGGCGCTCGTGCGTCAGCTCTCGCAGCATGCGCTCGGGTCCCTCTCCCTCCTGGTCGCCGGCCGTCCAGAGCAGCTCGTTCACGAGCGCGGCGACCCCTGACGTGAGCGACGCCGCATCCGCCACCACGGGTCGTGGTGCACGCCCGGTGAAGGAGAAACCCTCGAGCGCCGGATGGGCGCTCACCAGCTGCATGCGCGCGTGCTCGGCGATCACGGGCGCGCTCTCCCGCCCGTCGGCGACGAGGCGAAGCACGAGTGACGTGGCCAGGTCCCGGTACGCCTGCACGAGGCCCGTCGGTGCCTGCACGGGCAGCGGAGGTGGCGACGACCACTGCCGCACCGTGAGGTGCAGTGCGCGCCGGTCGCGCTCGAACAGATGGGATACCCGCTCGACGAGCGTGCCGGAGCTGCTTCCCGACAGGTAGGCCGTGTGCGCCGCCCCGTTCTTGAACAGGAGAAAGTTCACCGTGTCCTCCACGACGATCTCCAGCAGTCCATCGAATGTGGACGCCATGAGGTGCGGAAAGAGTGCCGCCGGGTCGGTCGCACGAAGCTCGGGGGGCCATGGCTCGCTCGCCACCGTCTGCGACGCGAACATACACGCGAGCTGCTCGTCATCCGCTTCGTGAAAGCAGATTTCCCCGTACTCAGGCTCGCTCGGCACCTGCTCGATCGCCCCGGCAATGGCCATTGGGTGGAAGCGGTGCCCGTCGTGCTGTACGGCGTTCACCACCTCGCCCCGCTGGAGGTAGAGCACCAGGAACTCCTCGGGCATCCAGATCGCCACATAGCCGGAGACGCGGGCGCCGCGGTCCCGCTTCGCGTCCGTGAGCAGGTTGCGCAGGTGCACGTACGCCAGCCGGGTGCGCGGCAGGAGCACGCGCGTGCACGGGTAGCGGAGACCGGCAACGGTGGCGGGCATCACATGGAGATCAGGGTCGGAACGCCAGGAAGCGTTCCGACCCTAATGTGCGCGCCACGTGGGGCGCGTGCAACGCTGGTGCGATTGCGGTACGTCGCTTAAGCCACGCTCACGCCACGCTTACGCCACGTGCTGCTTGAGCTTGGCCTCGATCGCCTGCCGCGGCACCGCGCCGACGATCTGATCCACCACCTTGCCATCCTTGAAGAACAGAAGCATCGGGATCGACCGCACATTGAACCGCGTCGCCGTCTTGATGTTCGCGTCCACGTCGAGCTTGGTCATCTTGACCTGGCCCGCATAGTCCGTGGCGAGCTGGTCGAGGATCGGCGAGATCATGCGGCACGGGCCGCACCAGGTCGCCCAGAAATCCACCACCGTCAGCCCCTGCGCCTTTTCCACCTGCTGATCGAAATCAGCGTCCGTCACTGCCACCGCGTTCGACATCGCTCCGTTTATCTCCCGGCGGTCCTGCCCAGCACCGCCCCCAGAATTAGTATTCAGCGCGCCGCGACTCTCTTCACCAGCGCACCGGCCATGACCGACAATCCTGCTTCGCCCCGCCCAACCCGCATCGCCCACGTGGGCATCGCCGTCTCGGCGCTGGACGACATCCTACCCTTCTATCGCGACATCCTCGGCATGCCCGAGGTCCCGCTCGACGATGCTGATGGCGCACGGATCGCCGGCGTCGCCGCCGGAGAATCCCTCGTCGAGCTCCTGCAGGCCCACACCCCCGATTCGCCCATCGGCAAGTTCGTCGCCAAACGCGGTGCGGGCATTCATCACATCTGCTTCGCCGTCGACGACCTGGACGCCACCCTCGACCGCTGCCGCACAGCCGGCGTCCGGCTCATCGACGAGACGCCGCGCCTCGGCGCCGAAGGGAAACGTATCGCGTTTCTCCACCCGAGTGCCACGGCTGGCGTGCTCATCGAGCTCAGCGAGTTCTGAATGCCCCTCCGCCCGCTAGCGGCCGGAGCAGAGGTCGCGCACCGGCTCCATGTCGGCAGTCCGGACGTAGTAGCGATCGGCTCCTCGCGTGACATAGAAATTCGTCGTGCGCCGCAGAGTTCCCCGCGTCAGCTCCACCTGGAAGACACGCTCGCCATCCGCGGCGGGCGAGTTGCCCAGCACGCGGTAGCTGTCATGCCGGAAACATCGCATCATCACGACCTCGCGCTTCTCGACGTCGTCGCGCGAGATGTGCTTGCTCTCGCGCACCGGTCCTTCCTTGTCTCCCCAGACCGCCGACATCGCCTGCAGATCCTGCGAGTGGACGGCCGCCAGGAATGCATCGACCGCCGGCCGGGCGGCCGCCGAGCCCGCCGCACCAGACGATGCCGGCGAGGGCAGCACCTGCGTCTGGTGACTGCACGCGGCCAACGTCAGCGCTCCGATCAGCAACGACTTTCTCACGCAACTCTCCTCGGATGTGGGTGCGAAGCTAACGCGCGCCGCCGTGGAGCGGCAACTCTCCCGCCCTGCGCGCCCTCAGCAGCGCCGGTGTCCTCTCCCTGAAGCCGACCGTGCGATCATGACGACTCACCAGCGCCTCTACATCAACATCGATCACGTGGCGACCGTGCGGCAGGCGCGCCGCGGCGAGGAGCCGGTGCCCGTCGATGCCGTTGCCGTCTGCGAGCGCGCCGGCGCCGACGGCATCACTGCGCACCTGCGCGAGGATCGCCGGCACATGCAGGACGCCGACATCGACGCCGTCGCCGCCGCAGTGACCACGGTGTTCAACCTCGAGATCGCCTGCACCGATGAGATGATCGCCCTCGCCGAACGCCTCGCGCCGGCCCAGGTCACTCTCGTACCCGAGCGGCGCGAAGAAGTCACCACCGAGGGAGGGCTCGCCGTCGCTGCGACCGCCGCGCGACTGGAGCCGGCCATCGCCCGCCTCCGCGCCGCGGGCATCCGCACGAGCCTCTTCATCGATCCCGACGCCGAGAGCGTCACGCGCTCGCGAGACCTCGGCGCCCATGCGATCGAGCTCCATACGGGCCGGTACGCGCATCACCCCCACGACCCGGAGCCCATCGACGCGTTGCGGCGAGGCGCCTCCCTTGGCGCCTCCCTCGGGCTCGCGGTGCACGCGGGCCACGGGCTCACAACGGCCAACGTCGGGCTCGTCGCCGTCATTCCCGAGGTCGAGGAGCTCAATATCGGGCACCATGTGGTTGCTCGGGCCATCTTCGTTGGTCTTGAGAGTGCAGTCCGCGAGCTCCGCGCCGCAATGGACGCGGCCCGCGGCCCCGCCTAACTTCGACGGCCTCCCCTCGACGCGCGACCCATAGTGCACATCAGCCTGGAGCGGGCATGACGGCCCCCGTCGGATTCATCGACTTTTTCGTCCTCGAAGCCAGCGACTACGTCGAGCAGCTCGATGCCGTGCTCCTCGCCGCCGGCGACACCGGGCCGGAGCTCGACGGCATGCAGCGCTCGGCACGTGCGCTCCGTGGCAGCGCGACGATGGCCAAGTTGCCCGCCTTCGCGGAGATTGCGACCGGCATCGAGCGTGTGGCGCGTGCCCTGCGCGATGGCTCGCTCAGATGGGACCGCGCGCTCAGCGGCGCGCTCACCGCCGCGGTGGACGACGCCAAGCTGCTGCTCCGCAACGTGCGCACCTGGTCGCCGCAGGACGACGCCCGCGCCCGGGCGCGGGTGGACGAGCTGCTGCGCTTCGCCCCACGCGCGTCGGCCACTCCGCTCACCGCCGCGACGACCGCGGCGCACGACGGCTATCTCGCCACCGAGACCGCCAACATCGGTGCGGGACTCGAGCTCCTCGCCACGCGGCCCGCCGTCCACGATGCCGGCGCGAACGTGCTCCGCCGAGTGCGCGCGCTGCGTGGGATCGCCAGCGTCAAGGACCACCCCGCGCTGGCCGACGTACTCCAGGGCGCCGAGCAGGCGGCGCATCCGCTGGAGCTAGGCCAGCAGACGCTCGACGAGCAGCGCCTCGCGGTGCTCCGCGCCGCGTCCGCGGTGCTCCGCGCGATCTCGGATGCGATGCGCGCCGGCAGTACGCTGAATGCCACCACACCCGCCCTCGCTACCTTCGCGTCCGCGCTCGAGGCGATGCACGAGCACGCGTCGGACGGCGAGCGCATCGTGCCCATCGCCGAGCTGTTCTATGATGACGGCGGTGCAACGGTCGTGGAGCGTGCGGCCAATCCACCCACGTCCTCCG
>JAYUTY010000020.1:0-7574 GCA_043754875.1 Gemmatimonadota bacterium | reverse complement strand
TGTTCAGCGGGCGCGCGCGGAGCGTCGTCGTCGAACGACTCGCCATGCGGCGGGGTGCCCACATAGGCGAGGAACTGGCGAACCACACGCTCCGTGAGCCCCCAGACGGTGTGCTCGCCATGTCGGAAGACGCTCACGCTCCGCTCGGCGCCGCGCGCGTGCACGATCCCCGCGCCCCAGGACTGCTGATCACGCAGTGCGGCGAGCGGCACCCAGAACGCGCTCGCCACTTCCTCCGACGGTACGATCTCGATGTCTGCCCGTACGAGCGCGACGTACGGCCGGATGATCATCGGCGGCAGGAGCGGCGAGCGCGGGCTCAGGTCGTCGAGATGGCCAAGCAGGCGGCCGTCGCGCGCGACATCGACGCCGGTCTCCTCCCACGTCTCGCGCACCGCAGTGACGGAGAGGTCACGGTCGCCAGGCTCCATCCGTCCCCCGGGACAGGCGATGTGCCCACTCCACGGGTCACCGGCGAAGGTGGCGCGTTTGATCATCAGCAGCTCCGGCTCGCCGTCCTCGCGCGCGCGGAGCGCCAGCAGGATCGCTGCACGGCGGGTCTTGGCCGTGGGCTCGATCGTGTGCGGCGGGTGCTCCGCGAGCGAGCGCATCAGACAGACGATGAGCGGGTGCGCGGAGAGCTGGTCGAGCTGTGACGAGCTCATGCGGGATCTGGAGCCAGCGCCTCCACGAAGAAGCGCACCGTGCGATCCGTCGCCACGCGAAGAGCAGGCGAGGGCTCGGTGAATCCGTGACCAACGTTGAACGTGTGCGACGCGCCGGGTACGCGCAGCAGCTCGGCATGCTCGCGCGAGGCCTGGCGCAGGCGCTCCCCCTCCTCCATCGGCACCGTCTCGTCGGTATCGCCATGAACGATCAGCCACGGGCAGCCGATCTTCGATGCTGCCCGCTCGATGTCGAGCCGTCCTCGGCCGTGCTTCTCGATCTCCTCGAGCATCGCGCGGCCCAGGCGGAAGGTCTGCTTGGTCCGTGAGTTGAGCACCTCCAGGAAGCCCTGGCGACGCCACGTCTCCCGGTCCTCGACGGACCACCGCTCGACCGTGGCAATGCCCGACCAGGTGGCCAGCGCACCGATACGCGTGTCGCGCGCGGCGTGCAGCACGGCCACCCCGCCGCCGCGCGAGTGTCCCCACAGCCCGCGGTGCTGGCCAAGCCATCCACGCTCCTCCCCCATGTGCATCACGCGGAGCAGATCGTAGAGCTCGTGGCCGATGCTGTTCGCCTCGAAGGCATCGAAGTCCGTGAACGTCTCGCGATCCGGACCGACGCCGCTTCCCGAGAAGTCGAATGCGATCGTGGTGAGGCCGGCCGCGGCGAGCTCCTCGGCGACGAACGGCATGAAGTTGCCGCGCCCGAAGCCCTTGAAGCCGTGCACGAGCACGACGCTCGCCGTCGCGCCCTCGACGAGCCGCGCGTCACCGCGAATGACGCGCCCGCTCGAGCCCGCGATCTCGAACGTCTCGAGGCGTGGCGTTGTGCGTGCGAGCTCACGTCCTTCGTTCATCCGTCGATCGCCCCCCCTGCTTCGGTCCAGCCGCGAATGCCACCCGCCAGCGAGCTCACATTCTGGTATCCCATCTGCTGCATCGTGTCGGCGGCGAACGCAGAGCGGTTGCCGCTCGCGCAGTAGATGACGACCTGTGCATCGCGCGGCACGACGGCTTCCACCTTCGTCTCGAGATTGCCGCGCGAGATGTGCAGCGCGCCGGGGATCTTCCCCAGATTCACCTCGGGCTGATCGCGCACGTCGAGAAAGATCACTCCGTCCCGTCCGTGCAAGGCGAGCGCCTCGTCGGTGCGCAGCTGGGTGATGCGCGACTTCGCCTCGTTGATCAGATCGGTGCCACTCTTCATCGCGCTCCGTGGGTCCGCAGGATGGACGTCGAACTCGGACAGGCAATATCGGCGAATGCGGGGTCGATCGGGATCACCATGTCATGCTGCCAGGGCATCGCCGCTTCGGGGAACCGCTTCACGTAGCAACCACGTGCAGCGAGCGCTGCAGCGTGTCGAGCTCGGCCATCGCGCCCAGTGGGATCGTCCACTGATCGTCCACATGGCCCAGCGGGATGCCCGCCATCGCCGGTACGCCAGCCCGATCAGCGACTTCGGCGAGCAGCTCGTCGAGCGGGCACGAGTTGGCGTCGGCGGCAGGAGTGCCCTCCGTGAATTGTCCGAACGCGATGCCACCGAGCGCTGACAGCGCACCCGAAAGCAGCAGCTGCTGCAGCATGCGGTCGATCCGGTACGTCGTCTCACCCACGTCCTCGAGCACGAGGATGGCGCCCGAGTAGTCGGGCGCGAACGGCGTGCCAACGAGGGCCGCGAGCAGGGCGAGGTTGCCGCCGACGAGCCTGCCCGTCGCGCGACCAGGTCGCAGCGTGCGCGCACCGGGTGCAACACCGCACGAATCGCTCTGGTCGATCAACGCATTCGAGAATGACGAACGGGAGAAGTCGGTAAACGACGTGCGCGCCGTGGGGCCGTGATAGGTGACGAGCCCGGCGCGCGTCGAGATCGCCGAGTGCAGTGCGGTGGCGTCGGAGTACCCGATGATGGCCTTGGGGCGACGCCGCAGCGCGTCATAGTCGAGCATGGCCAGAATGCGCATGGCACCGTAGCCGCCGCGCACACACCACACCGCGTCGATGGCGGGATCCGTGAGCGCAGCGTTGAGGTCGCTCCCGCGCTCCTCGTCGGTGCCGGCGAGATAACCGCGTCGCGCGAGCGCGTGCGGTGCGATCACCGGCTCCCACCCGAAGTCGCGCGCATTCTGCGTGGCGGCTTCGAGCTCATCGGTGGATCGAAGTGGACCCGACGGAGCGACGAGCGCGACGCGAGCGCCAGCGGGGAGGGCGGAAGGTCTGTGCATCGGGGCAACGTAGAGCGCGCTTTTGCAGTGGGCAATGGTCACGGCAGTCGTGTGCCGCGCCGAGATCTGTGGCCGTGAACGCGCGGCGAGCACAGGCGAAACACCTTGTCCGGTAATCACATCTAGCGACAGCGCAAATGGCATTCGATATGCGCACGTGAGCTGCACGTTCGAGGTGCAGCGCGCGCGGTCGACGGACGCGGCCTCGGCAATCGTCCACAAGCGTCTTGGAGGACACGATGGCAGACAACCAGAGCAACGCCGGCTCCGGCGGCAGTCAGGGTGGGTCGAGCGGCTCGAGCGGCTCGCATCGCGATCTCAACGGCTCGTCGCTGGGCGACGGGCACGCGGGATCAGGAATGAGCGGGTCGTCGGGCGGCTCGTCGAGCGGCTCTGACGGTTCGGGGGGCACGAGTAACGCGAGCGGCACGGGTGGGTACGGCGGCAGCTCCGGCTATTCGGACCCGGAGTCGGAGAGCTCCGGCAGTGGCTCGTCCGGCGGGATGTCCGGCTCGCAGGGCGACTCGCAGGGCGGGCCGTCCGGCGGCTCGAAGGGTGGGTCGTCCGGTGGCTCGAAGGGTGGGTCGTCCGGTGGGTCCGGCGGCTCCTCCGGCGGCGGCATGGGTGGTTCTTCTGGCGGCTCGTCGGGCGGCAGTTCGTCGCGCTGATCGGGCCACCCATACGAGAGGCGCTCCCCGCAGGGAGCGCCTCTCGTATATCCTGCGCTCGTGTCTTCCACGACTTCTCGCGCCACTCGCTCCGCTGCGTTTCTCCCAGTGGACCGTGATGTTCTCGCCTTCACGCGTCCACGCCGATGCGCGCTTCCACTGACCGCCGCGTCGTGAGCGCACCCGGCGCACCGCGGGTCGAGGTCGACGAATGACACATTGGGGAGCCGCCCTGCGCGCCTCGCCGTGGATCCTCTATCCGCTCGTCACCGCGCTTCGCGCACGTCATTCCCGATCGCTCGACGACGAGTCGCTCGACGCCGGCTCCCCTGCATCGACTGGCGGCGAGCGTATCGACGCCCCACTCGTCTCCCTCGTGATCCCCGCCCGCAACGAAGCGCGCAACATCGCCCGCTGCCTCTCCTCCGCGCTCGCCGCCGACTATCCGCGGCTCGAGGTGGTCTGCGTCGACGATCACTCGACTGACGACACAGGCGTGATTGCGGCCGGGCTCGCGGCGCACGATCCGCGACTGCGCGTCGTCACCCCGCCGCCGCTCCCGGGCGACTGGTTCGGCAAGCAGTGGGCATGCAGCACGGGCGCGGCGGCGAGCAGCGGCACCATCATCGGCTTTCTCGACGCCGACACCTGGCAGACGCCGGATCTCGTGCCCCGCGTCGTGCGCGCCATCGAGTCGCGCCGCGCCGATCTGCTCAGCGTCGCCGGCACGCAGGAGCTGGGTTCGTTCTGGGAGCGGATCATCCAGCCGCAGCTCTTCTCCATCCTGCTCTCGCGCTATGGCGGCACAGAGTCCGTGAGTCGGTCGCGCTTCGTCTCGCAGAAGATCGCGAACGGGCAGTGCCTGTTCATGACGCGCGAAGCGTACGTCGCCACGGGTGGCCATCACGCGGTGCGCGACAAGGTGGCGGAAGATCTCGCCCTCGCCCAGCACGTCTTCGCTTCCGGACGGCGCGTCGCGCTCGTGCTCGGCGTCGCGCAGCTCCACACGCGGATGTACACGTCGCTCCGCGAGCTGGTCGAGGGATGGGGAAAGAACATCTATGCCGGCGGGCGACACGCCGTGCCCCTCGGCGCGCTCGGCCGAGCGCTCTTTCACTGCTGCTCGTCCTGCCGGCGCTATTCCAGCTCGTGCCGCCGATCGTGCTCGCGCACGCGCTCACGAGTGGAGCGGCAACACAGACGATTGCCTGGGCAGCCATCGCGACAGCGGCGAATCTCCTCTGGTGGCTCGCAGTGTACGCCTCGCTCGATCTCTCCCTCGGCTATGCGCTGCTGCACCCGCTCGGCGCGGCGGTGCTGCTCTACATCGCGCTGCGCGCCATCGTTCGGGGGCGGCGCGTACGCTGGAAGGGACGCGACTACCAGTCGGCGTGAAGCGACCCGGGTGAATCCGCTGTCGTCCGCGATGGCACGATGCCGATGCGCGGGCTGGTCGAGCCTACTCTGCCGGCGTGCCCACACTTCGACAGGCGGCAGAACAGCTCGCATCGGCCCACCACCCGGACGGTCTCCTCGCTCTCGCCGGCATGCTCGGATTTCCCCAGCTTGCGCTGCCGCTGGATGGCACCGCGCGAGCTGCACTCGGGATCGGCCCGGACTCGCTGATCGCGAGCGCAGGGGTGTCGCGCGGCTCAGGCGCACTGCGCGCCCTGCTCCTTCATGCACCCGACAATCCGTCGGCGCGTGCACTGATGGAGGAAGTCTCCCGCACCCTTGCCGCCCGCACGAGTCACGTGCTCTGGCTCGTGATCCTCTCGGCGAACCACGGTGCGGAGATCGCGATCGGGTGCTGGTCCGACGCACACCGCCCACCGCTGGTCGCCGCACTCGTCGCGCAGCGTGCGCGCATCGTCGCCTCCGATGCGGAGTCGGTCTGCGCCTTGGCCGGTGCCGCAACCGGCGCCGACGTGCTCGTGCACACCAGATGGTGCGAGCTGCTCGGCAGGGACGCGGTGTCGCGCCGCTTCTATCGGACGCTGGAGCAGCGCGTGCGCGCGCTTGCCGATTCACTCCCGCGCATGAAGGTGGAGGATCGCGCCGAGCTCGCGCTCCTCTGTGTGTCGAGGCTGCTCCTTCTCGCCTTTCTGGAGGCGAAGGGGTGGCTGAACGGAGACCACGTGTTTCTCGCACGCCAGTTCGACGAGTGCATGGCGGCGGGCGGCGGTTTCCAGCAGCGCGTGCTTCTGCCACTCTTCTTCGGCACGCTGAACACACCGATCCGTCGACGTGCCGAGCGGGCGAAGCGGTTCGGCGCCGTTCCCTTCCTCAACGGCGGACTGTTCGCACGAACAGCGCTCGAGCGGCGGCACTCTCGCGCCCGCTTTTCCGATGCCGCACTCGGCGCGCTGTTCGGCGAGCTGCTGGGCGCCTACCGCTTCTCGGCACGCGAGAACGCCGCTGCCTGGTCCGAGTCCTCCATCGACCCGGAGATGCTCGGACGCGCCTTCGAATCGTTGATGGCGGCTGGCGAGCGGCGAACCAGCGGCGCGTTCTTCACGCCGCAGGCGCTCGTGATGCATGTCGCGGATCGCGCACTCGTCACGGCGCTCGGCGGCGACGAACCGATGCGCTGCTCATTGGAACGGGCGCTGGCCGGCGAGCTGCTCCCAGCGCCCGACGCTACCGTGCTGCGGGCACGGCTTCGAGCATTCACGGTGCTGGATCCCGCATGCGGATCGGGTGCGTTTCTCGTCTACGTGCTCGAGCGCCTGACCATGCTGCACCGTGCGGCAGGCGACGCGCGTAGCACGACTGCGATTCGGCGCGAAGTGCTCGGACGCGCCATCCACGGCGTGGACATCAATCCGATGGCCGTCTGGCTCTGCGAGCTCCGGCTCTGGCTTGCAGTGGTGATCGACAGCGACGAGATGCGGATGTCGGCCGTCCCACCGCTTCCCAACCTCGACTGCAATGTTCGAGTAGGCGACGCGCTATCCGGCGAAGCGTTCACCGAGCCGCCTGCGCTCGTCGGGCCGTCGCTTGCGCTCAACCGGTTGCGTGAGCGCTACGTCCGCGCCGCCGGAGCGCGCAAGGCGCCGCTTCGCCGAGCGCTCGCACGCGAGGAGCGACGACGCGCGGAGCTGGCCATCGAGCGCGCGCTCACGTCGCTCGCCGCCGTGCGACGCGATCGCCTCCGCGCGCTGCGTGCGCTCGACCTCTTCGGCCAACGCGCGCGGCCAGACGCGGCGTCGCGCGGCGAAAGCAGGATCCTTCGCGCGCGGGCGGCGGTGCTGCGCACAGATCGGCGGCGCATCGCAGACGGCGGAGCTCTTCCCTTCTCCTTTCCATCGCACTTCGGTGCCGCACACGGCCGCGGAGGATTCGGGCTGGTGATCGGCAATCCGCCCTGGGTGCGGTTGCACAACATTCCCCCCGCTGCTCGTGCCGCACTGCGGGCGCGCTACGACGTCTTCCGGCACGCGGCGTGGGACCCGGCGACCGATGCCGACGGTACGACTCGCGGCTTCGCGGCCCAGGTCGACCTGGCGGCACTCTTCGTGGAGCGCGGCCTCGCGCTGGCCGCTCCCGGTGGGACGGTCGCGCTCCTCGTGCCCGCCAAACTCTGGCGCTCACTTTCCGGTGGCGGGGTTCGTCGGCTGCTCGCGCGCCATTCCTCGCTGATTCGTCTCGAGGATTGGTCGGAGGCGCCCTGCGCGTTCGATGCAGCCGTCTATCCGGCGGTCGTCATCGCCACACGCGGCGCGACCGCTCTGGGCAAGGTCTCGCCACGCACGACGCTCGGTGTTCGGCGACGAACGCTCGATATCGAGTGGGACGCCGCGCCGGCGGGCTTCCGGCTGATCGCTGACGACCCGGCAAGTCCATTTCTGCTGCTGCCACCGGACGTACGGTGCGCGTTCGATCGTCTCACCGAGTGCGGCTCTCGACTCGGTGATGGCACCTTCGGACGCGTCCGGCTCGGCGTGAAGTGCGGATGCAACGACGCCTTCATGGTGGATGCGCTCGAGCAGGAGGCCGACTCGGTGTCGGTC
>JAYUTY010000019.1:0-7604 GCA_043754875.1 Gemmatimonadota bacterium | reverse complement strand
AGTGCCCATCATGCACAGGCTGCGCTGCGAAACGCGCTGCACGAGCTTCGCAAGTCGTTCGGCGTCGCGCTGATCACCACGGCCGGACAGCAACTCGTGGGACTCGACGCGAAGCTCGTCGACTGCGACCTCCACGCGCTGGAGCGCGACATCGAAGCGGGTCGCGTGCGCGATGCGATGGATGCGCACGCCGAGCTGATGAGCGGCTTCCACGTCGCCGACGCGCCGGCATTCGACGAGTGGCTCGAGCACACTCGCCACGTCTTGCGCATACAGCTGACCGCGGCCGCGCTGGTCGCGGCCGATCGGCTGCACGCGCGAGGCGAGGTGGCCGTCGCCTACGATCTCGTGCGTCGCGCGCAGCTCGTGGATCCGAGCGATGCGGAGTACGTGACCTATGTACGCGGCCTGTACTTCTCGCTGCGCGCGGTGCCGGGCGGCCACGAGGACGAGCTTCGGCGGAGCGCCGACTTCTTCCGCGAGGCGCTCGTGCGTGATCCCGATCGCGCGCTCGCATGCGCTGGACTGTCCAACTTCCACGCCATCGGCGCAATTCGTGGCTCGTGCCGTTCCGCGAGCAGTTCGACGAAGCGCTTCGCCTGGTCAGTCGTGCTGCCGTGCTCGATCCGTCGCTCGCGATCGCTCACGTGCATCAGGGCGTGCAGGCGATGTACATCGACTGCGACTGGGTCACCGCGGGCCGGGAGTTTGGCGACGCGGTCCGCGTCGAACCGCGCTCTGCGGAGACGCATCGCTTCTACGGCATCTTCCTCGACACCTCAGTGCGCCACGACGAGGCGCTGACCCACTTTCGCGAGGCCGTCCGGCTCGAGCCACACATCGCGCTCTATCGCAACGCGCTCGCGGCGTCGCTCTCCAGCGGCGGGCAGCATGACGAGGCGATCGACGAGCTGCAGCGTACGCTCGCTCTGGACCCGACGTACGCTGTGGCGCGCGACCAGCTCGTGCGCGCCTGTGAACGCACCGGCCGGCTCGCGGAGGCAGTCGCTGTCCGCTCCGGCGGCGGGCCGGCGTTGCGCGCCGCCGAGTTCGCCGACGCGCTGACAGTCGGTGGTGCGGACAGCTACGAGCGACTTCGGCTCGACGACCTGCGGGCGCGCGTGGCGCGGCTGGAGTCGCGCGTCAGCGACCCGTCTGTGCTCACGCCGGCCGAGCTGTTCAATCCTCCCGAGGTGACGATCGCCGTCGGGTTCGCGGAGCTGGGCCAACACGCGCGCGCGATGGCCGGGGTCGACACGGAGCGCCGGCCAACGAGCTGACTCACGGGACAGCTCAGGACGTGGCGCACGCTCCGCCGACCGATCTGTCCTGCTACGCCGAGGCGGCTGCTCCCATCACCGCCAGGTCCTCGGCGCCATGCCCCGCGTCGATCAGGGCATCCATCCGCTCGGCCATTCCGGGCAGCACCGCCAGTGGCAGCGCGCTCGCCGTCTCGATCATCAGTCGTACGTCCTTCCGCGCCATCGCGAGCTCGAAGCTCGGCGTGAAGTCGCGAGCGAGCATGCTCTTCGCGCGGCCGGAGATCACGGCCGCCGGGTTGAACAGCTCGAGGATCGGCAGAATGTCGGCCGGAGGCACGTGCGCGCCCGCCGCGACGGAGAAGACGTCGGCCACGAGCGCGTTGATGCCGATGATGAAGGCGTTGCCGCACAGCTTGTAGACCGCGGCGAGGTCGGGGCGCTCGCCGCAGTAGGTGACGCGCTCCGCCATCCGCGCGAGCTCGCTCTGCACCGCGTCGAACAGCGCGCGCGGGCCGGCGGCGAGGATGGTGCCCTTCGTCTGACGCGCCGCCGCGGGACCGATGAAGACGGGGCAGTGCAGGTAGCGCACGCCGTCGGCGTTGAGGCGCTGCGCGCGCGTTGCGGTGAGCGCAGGCTGGGTCGTGGTGTGATCGATGATGATGGTACCGGCGTCCAACCCCGGTCGCAGTGCCGCGATCACCTCCTCCACCACGGCGTCGTCCTTCAGCACGAGGTGGACGCGCGACGCCCCTCGGACCGCCTCGGCCGGCGACGCCGCGACGCGCACTCCGAACTGCTCGAGTGCGCGAGCCTTGTCCGCAGTGCGGTTCCATGCGGTGATCTGGTCGCCGCGCTTGGCGGCCGCTTCGATGAGTGCGCTGCCGAGCAGCCCGGTACCGAGAAAGGCGATCGTTGTCATGTGGGGCAAAGTAGACGTGAGGAACGAACGGTGGTGCGAGAAGCCAAGCGTCGAACGCACCGAGAAAAGCGCGCCTGAGCGGTTCGACTTGCGTGGAAATGATCATACATGTATAATTCAGTAGATGAACAATACAGTATGTGGTTCAACTGGAGAGGCTCAGGGAACCATCAGCCATGTCGGCGGATCGATCCTGGCGGTGCTCGAGGCTGCCAAGAACGTGCAGGGCCGACTCGAGGCAGCGCTCGATGCGGTGGGGCTCTCACCGGCCAAGTTCGAGGCGCTCGAAGCTCTCGTCAGCGCGGCCAAGCCGTTGGCGTTGAGTGAGTTGGCCGGCTGTCTCCACTGCGTCCGCTCCAACGTCACGCAGCTGGTGGATCGGCTCGAGGCAGATGGACTGGTGAAGCGGGTGGACTGCGCCGACGACCGTCGCGCGATTCGGGCGGTGGTCACTCCGCTCGGTTCCGAGCGGCACCAGGCCGGTGCGGAAGTGTTCGAGGGGATGAAGGCCGAGTTCGAGCAACGCGTCCCCGCGTCCGATCGCGAGGCGTTCTGGCGAGTGCTTTCGGTTCTACGCGAGTGAATCTGTTTTCAGGCTTTGCTCGTACATGTATGCACTATCCAATCAGTGAATAGTGTATCAGTACTTCAGGTAGACCGGCCCCAGCTGCCGGAGGAACAAGTCCCGATGAATCGCTCCAGAACTCCCAGCGCGTCAAGCGCTGCTCAGAACCCCGGCACGCTTCGCGTCACGCTCATTCGCGCTGGCATCATCGTCACCATGCTCATCGCCGCGACAGCGTTCGCGCTGCGAGCAAACGCCCAGACCATGCGGTCTCGGTTGGAGACCCGCCCGACGATCGGGATGGCGGCGATGGTCACCACGGCTGCGCCGACGAGCGTGCTCGCACCGGCTGCGTCGTCTCGCGTGGTCGGCGGCGTCAACTTCGCGGCGGTGCCATACGCGGTCGGAGAGGAGCTGACCTACCGCGCCACCTTCGGCGGTATTCCCGCTGGCTCGGCGCGGATGCGCGTGGACGGCATCGAGATGGTGCGCGGCCGGCCGGCGTATCACGTCGTCTTCTCCATCGACGGCGGTGTTCCCTTCTTCCGCGTGCGTGACCGCTACGAGAGCTGGATCGACGTGCAGACGCTGGCGTCGCTGCGCTATCGCCAGGAGATCTCCGAGGGGCGGTACAAGCGGCTGCGGAACTACGAGATCTATCCGGACCGCGCCACCTACCAGGAGGGCGACGAGCCGGTGCAGGCCAGCGTCTCGCATCCGCTCGACGATGGCTCGTTCATCTACGCCGCACGCGTCACGCGGCCGGAGGCAGGTCAGACGCGCCGCGACGATCGCTACTTTCGCCCCGACCGCAATCCAGTGGTGCTCACCGGGCTGCGCCACGACACGGTGACGGTCAATGCCGGCACCTTCGCGACCACGGTCGTGCGTCCGTCCATCAAGGCGAACGGTCTGTTCTCCGAGAACGGCGACGCGCAGATCTGGTTCAGCGACGATGCAGGACACTATCCGGTGCAGGTCAAGACGAAGTTCGCGAAGTTCGCGCTGACGCTCACGCTGCAGTCGCTGACGCCGGGCGATGCAACCACGCGCGATCGGCTCCTCTCGGCGGCGCTCGCGGGGCAGTAACCGCTCGTCTGGCTCGAGCGGTTCGTTGGCGGGGCGACGGGATGATCCTATCTTCTGGATCATCCCGTCGTTCGTTTCCTGGCTCGCCCCTCCGGTTTCCATCTCACGAGCATGTCCTATCACCAGCAGTCGCGCTTCCCGCGCGGCTTCCGCTGTGCCAGCCGCAATGTCGGCCTCAAGCCGGCTGCGCGCGACCTGTCGCTGTTCGCCAGCGAGGTGGACGCCGCCGCGGCGGCCGTCTTCACGCGCAATCACTTTCCCGGCGCGCCGATCATCCTCGGGCGCGAGACGATGCGCGGCGGGTCGCTGCGCGCGATCATCGTGAACAGCAAGGTGAGCAACGTCGCCACCGGGCCGGCGGGGGTCGAGCATGCGCGGCGCATGGCCGCCGCGGCGGCGGCGGAGCTGGGCACCACGGCTGATCGCGTGCTCGTGAGCTCCACGGGGGTGATCGGCGTCGCGCTTCCGATCGAGAAGATCGAGCGCGGCGTGGAAGGCATGTCGGGCGAGCTGCAGGACGACCCGCTCGTGGGCGCCGAGGGGATCATGACCACCGACACGTACGCCAAGACGATCTCGGCGAGCGTCGGCGACGCGACGATCACGTGGGTCGCCAAGGGCTCGGGGATGATCGAGCCGAACATGGCGACGATGCTCTCCTACATCTTCACCGACGCCGCATTCGACGCCGCGACGCTGGATCGCATGCTGCGCGTGGCGGTGGCGCAGAGCTTCAACATGCTCTCGGTGGACGGTGACACGAGCACCTCCGACACCTGTGCGATCCTCGCCAACGGGCTCGCTGGCGCAGTGCCGGAGGAGGCCTTCCTGGAGACGCTCGTCGCCGGCTGCATCCGCATGACCGAGCTGCTGGCGCGCGATGGGGAAGGGGCCGAGCATCTGCTGCGCGTCGTCGTGCGCGGGGCGCTGAATGAGGGGGAGGCGCGCCGGGTGGCGAAGTCGGTCGTCAACTCGCCGCTGATCAAGACGATGGTGCACGGCGCCGATCCGAATGTGGGGCGGCTCCTGATGGCCGTCGGCAAGTGCTTCGACTGCACCATCGAGCCCGCGCGCACGGATGCCTGGATCAATGGCTACCAGGTCGTGCAGGGTGGAGCGCGGCTCGACTTCGACGACGCCGTGGTGCGATCGGCGCTCTCGGTCGACGTCGTGGAGCTCGCGCTCGCGCTGGGCGTCGGCGAGGGCGCCGCGACCGCGTATGGATGCGACCTGACGAAAGGCTACATCGACGAGAACGCCGCGTACTACTCGAGCTGATGCGAACGCCCCCCGATCCCGCCACCAGGTCCGCACGCATTCGTCCGCCGGCAGTCGCGCGCCGCCTTCCCCTCGTGCTGCTCGCGACGCTGCTGCCGTTCGCGGCACCGCTTGTTGCCCAGCGGTCCGCGGTGGGGCGCATCGGCGAGTACACGCCGCCAAAGGTGTGGCCGCAGCGCGCGCGGGTGTTCGACCTGCTGCATCAACGGATCGCGATCAGCTTCGACCTCCGGCAGCACGCGGTGATGGGCGAGGTGACGACGCGGCTCGTCGTCACGGCGGCGCCGACCGACACGATCCGGCTCGACGCGTCGAATCTGACCATCGATGCGGCGCTCGATGCGAAGGGGCAGCCGCTGCGCTTCACGAGCGACACGTCCGGCGTGACCGTGCGGCTCCCGCGTCGCGCGCAGCGGGGCGACACCGTGTCGTTCGTGCTGCGCTACCATGGTCACCCCGAGCGCGGGATGTACTTCGTCGCGCGGCGTCCGACGATGTGGACGCAGGGCGAGGCGATCGAGAACCCGTCGTGGGTGCCCACGTACAACGCGCCGAACGACAAGGCGACGTGGGAAATCCTCGTCACCGCCGACACCGGAATGAGCGTGCTGTCCAACGGCCGGCTCGTGAGCGTGACGAAGAGCGCCGACGGACGGCAGCAGCTCTGGCACTGGTCGCAGGAGAAGCCGGCGTCCACCTATCTCTACTCCATCGTTGCCGCACGCTTCGTCGTATTGCGCGACTCGTGGCGCGGCCTCCCCGTGGAGTACTGGGTGGCACCCGACACGATCGAGGCGACGTGGCGCACGTTCGGCGAGACGCCGGCCATGATGGAGACGTACTCACGCGTGCTCGGCGTCAACTTTCCGTGGGCGAAGTACGATCAGGCGATCATCCCCGACTTCACGTATGGCGGGATGGAGAACGTCTCGGCCACCACGCAGACCGATCTCGCGCTGCACGATGCGTCGGCGGAGCCGGAGGGGAGCGGGCGCAGCCTCAACGCGCACGAGCTGGCGCACCAGTGGTTCGGTGACCTGACGACGACGGCGGCGTGGGCGCACGCGTGGGTGAACGAGGGGCTCACCACGTACATGGAGAGCGTGCACGAGGAGCAGAGCCGCGGCCGGGAGGCGGCGCAGTGGAACTGGATCCAGCAGCAGCGGCAGGCAATGGGCGCCGATCGCACCCAGGAGCGCCCACTCGTCTTCGGCGAGCAGCCGGGCACCGACCCGATCCAGATCTTCTTCAGCGGTCACGTCTATCCCAAGGGGGCGCAGCTCGCGCACCAGCTGCGTCGCCTCGTGGGCGATTCGCTCTTCTGGGCCGGGATGCGGCGCTTCCTCACCGACAACGCGTACAAGCCGGTGGAGACGCGCGACTACGCGATCGCGATGGAGAAGGCGACCGGGCGCGACCTCGACTGGTTCTTCGACCAGTGGGCGTACGGCATCGGCTATCCCAAGGTGAAGGTCGCGCGCGAATGGCGTGGGCCGTCGCGCACGCTGCACCTCTCGGTGGATCAGATGCAGACCATCGACGCGACGCATCCGCTCTTCCGCTTTCCGGCCACGGTGCGGATCGTCACGCGCGACTCGGTGGTGCGGCGCGAGATCATGGTGACCGAGCGGCACCAGACGTTCGACCTCGTGCTGCCGGGCGAGCCAATCAGCTTCCGCTTCGACGACGGCGGCTGGCTGCTCGGCACGGTCGCGACCGACCAGACACCCGCGGAGCTCGCGGCGCTCGCGCGGCACGATCTGGACTTCACGGCGCGCTACTGGGCGCTCGGTGCGCTCGACAAGCTGACGGACACCGTCGCGCGCGACGCGCGGCGGCTGATCGCGCTCAATGACGAGAATGCGCACATGCGGGCGCTCGCCCTGCGTCAGCTCGCCGCCGACGCCTCGCCCGAATCGCGCTCCATTGTCCGGTCGGCGCTCGCCGATCCGTCGGGCGAGGTCCGCGCGACGGGGATCACGAGCCTCGCGCACCAGGACTCGGTGGGCGCGCAGGCGATCGCACTGTCACTGATCGAGCACGATCCGAGTGCGTTCGTGAAGGCGGCGGCAATCGGCGTGTACGATCCATCGGTCGCTCCACAGGGTACGGCACCGCTGATCGACCGGCTGAAGCACGGCGGCTGGCTGTACGTTCGTGACGCGGCGGCGGAGCGACTGGCCCGCAAGCCCGATGCGGCCGGTCTCGACGCGCTCGAGGCAGCGACCAACGCGCGGGAGCCGCGCGGGATTCGTACGAGCGTGCTGCGGCTCCTCTCGCAGTTGCCGGACAAGGCACGCGCTGTGGCGATCGCGACGAGTGCGCTCACCGACGAGGATCCGCTGTTCGCCAGCTCTGCCGCCAGCACCCTCGGTCGCATTGGCGGTGCGGCGGGCCGCGCTGCGCTTCAGGCGGCGCTCGCGAAGGAGCAGCGCGTCACCGTGCGTGCCGCGCTCACCGCCGCGCTCGCGGTGAAATGAAGTAGCTTACA
>JAYUTY010000018.1:0-7606 GCA_043754875.1 Gemmatimonadota bacterium | reverse complement strand
AGAGCAGCGGCCAACGCGGCCCGAAGCGCTCGGTCAGGCGCTCCCAGTCCATCTCGGCCGCCCTCGAGCGCAGGATGTGCATCAGGTCGGCACCGTCGAACCGCTCGCGCTCCATGACGAAGGCCTTCTGCCAGAACAGCTCCTCGCAGGGAACGATCTTCACCGGCATGCCGAGCACCTGCGTCTCCACCGCGTTGTCGAACCAGCCGTCGTCCACCGCACACACACCGTTGCCCGAGCTGAAGACCAGGTCCACGAAGTCGTCGTGCTGCCAGGCCTTGCCCAACCAGTGCGGAAAGGTCAGCTCGGTGCGGTAGCCCGACTCACGGAGCGACGACATGGCGCGGTCCATGTCGCTTCGACGCAGGAAGAGATCGAAGTCCTTCGTGTTGCGCACGATTCCCGTGTACTCGAGAAAGGCGTGCGAGCCGCCGACGAGAAAAGGGACGCCCGCATCGCTGAGCACGTGGAGCGTGCGGCGATAGAACGTGTTCGTGTCGCGCGCCGCTACGTCGAGCGTGGACTGGCCGGAGGGCATGGTGTGGTGGCGGGCTGAGTTGCTGAGCGGGAGTGCAAGGGTCGGGCTAGCTGCCCCGTCGTCCAGCATCGCGTCGCCTGAAGCGGGCGCAGCCTGAGTCGCTGGCCCGAATCCTTCAGTGGGCGCGCTCCATGTCGAGCCAAACAGTCAGGATCGCTGCCGTCAGCGACATCCACTATTCGAAGACGTCGCAAGGGGCGATGCAGGAGCTGTTCGCCCGGATCACCTCCGACGCCGACGTCCTCGTCCTGCCGGGTGATCTCACCGACTACGGTCTTGCCGAGGAGGCACGCATCCTCGCCAAGGATCTCACGGCGTTCGTGAAGATTCCGATCGTCGCTGTCCTCGGGAATCACGACTACGAGGCCGGCGAGACGGACGAGCTACGCAGAATCTTCACGGACGCCGGCGTGCACTTGCTGGACGGCGATGCCGTGGAAGTGCAGGGGATCGGCTTCGCCGGGGTGAAGGGCTTCGCTGGCGGCTTTGGCCGCGGCGCGCTCGGTCCCTGGGGAGAGGGGGCCATCAAGCAGTTCGTGCAGGAGGCGATCCAGGAAGCGCTCAAGCTGGAGTCGGCGCTGGCGCGGCTGACGACGCCGCAGCGCATCGCCGTGCTGCACTACGCACCCATTCGCGCGACGGTGGAGGGCGAGCCGGTCGAGATCTTCCCGTGGCTCGGGTCGAGCCGGCTCGAGGAGCCGCTGACGCGGTTCGACGTGAGCGCCGTCTTTCACGGACACGCGCACAAAGGCGCGCCGGAAGGACACACGAGCACGGGCATCCCCGTCTACAACGTCGCGCACCCGGTCCTGAAGGCGAACTATCCCGACCGGCCGGCGTTCCGCCTGCTCGAGCTGCCGCGCGAGCCTGCCGCCGCGGCTGGCGAGAACGGGCAGCCCCGGCCCTTTGGACGCCGCGCGGGTGATCTGGCGACACCGGCCACGCACGCCCCCAGCGGTGCCGAGCAACCCGCCACCGGATGAGCTCAGACGATCGCTGAACGCGACGGAGCGCTCATCGCGGAGAGCAGTGACTCGAGGCTCAGGATCTCGTTGCGCAGCGTGGCCTCCCATCGGCCCGCGATCAGCGCGGCGACGGCATCGGCGAATGAGCCGTCCACCACGCGATAGTCCATCTCCATGCGCACGCAGGTGCGCGCGGCCTCCGGAGCGAAGCGAAGCAGCCCCGTCGTCTCGACCGGCGCGCCGGCCACGCTGCGCCAGCCGATCACGCGATTGGTAACGAACTTCGTCGTTACCGCATCCCACTCCAGCTCGCCACCGCTCGGAGTGGAGACGCACCAGTGAGAGCGCCCGTCGCCCGTATCGCGCACTGCACGCAGCGCACCGATGAAACGAGGGTAGTTCTCGAAATCGCTGCAGAACGCAAAGACGTGCTCGACGGGAGCGTGGATGACAAAGCTCATGCGCAGTCGCGCCGTGCGTCGTCGAGTGCCGGCCACACGTACGGCCTCGGAAATCGGCGAGCGAGCCGCGAGCGCCAGCAGCACGAGTGCGCCGACGCCGAGCACGTCTCTCGCCGGACGCTGCCGTCCGGCACGCACAGCGAGCAGTGCGCCGGCAGCCGTGGCCGACAGGAGCGGCACGAGTGAAACGTCGGCCGAAGCAGGTACGACGGGGCGCGCTGCGCGCATCGGACCGGTCATGCCGATCTCCGCGCGCAAGCGGGGTGCCCGCAACGGCAGCGGCTACAGACGCGCCGCGGCATCCTGTACCCGGGCAAGTGCCTCGGCGGGTGTGTCTCCGATCGCGGCGAGGTGTCCCATCTTGCGCCCCGCCTTCGGCTCGCCCTTGTCGTAGAGGAAGAGGCGAGTGCCGTCCACCTCGAGCGCCTCGTCGAAGCGGGGGGGAGCAGTGCGCAGCCAGACGTCGCCGAACAGGTTGACGATCGCCGCAGGACGCATGGGCTCGGCGATGCCCAAGGGGAGGTTGCACACCGCGCGCACGAGTTGCTCGAACTGGCTGGTGGGGCACGCCAGCTCGGAGGCGTGATAGGAATTGTGCGGCCGCGGCGCGAGCTCGTTCACGAGCAGTCGCCCGTCGCGCAGCAGGAACATCTCGATCGTGAGGATGCCCTGCAGCTCCAGCGCCTCCGCAATACGCACGGCGAGCCCCTTCGCGCCCGTGACGACATCGTCCGGGAGCTCGCCGGGAAGGGTGCTCCACGCGAGCACCTGCTGCTCATGATGGTTGACCGCCGGTCGGTACACCATCATCTCGCCCGACTCGCGCCGCGCCACGAGCACGCTCAGCTCCAGCGCGAGGTCGAGTCCCTGCTCGGCCACGGCCTCGCGGCTGCCGAGCGACGCGAACAGCTCGTCTGGATCGCTCATGCTGTCCATGCGCGCCTGCCCCCGACCATCGAAGCCTCCCTCGCATGCCTTCACGAAGAGCGTGGGGCCGAGCGTGGCCACAGCGCGTCGGAGCTCATCGGCCGTGCGAACGTGTGCGTACGCCCCGATGGGAATGTCGTGCGCGGCGAGCCAGTCCTTCTGGCGGGCGCGGTTGCGCACGACAGCGAGAACTGCTGCACCCGGCCGAACCGGGCAGTGCACCAGTGCTGCCTCGAGCGCGGCCGGTGCGATCTGCTCGATCTCGATCGTGATGACGTCGCACTCGCGCGCGAGCTCGGCCGCTCCTGCTGCATCGTCGAACGCAGCCACGACGACGCGCTCCACGACAGCCCTCGCCGCGCAATCGGGGTTGGGATCGAGCACGTGCACGCGGTAGCCGAGTGCGCGAGCCGCGAGCGCAGTCATGCGACCCAGCTGCCCTCCGCCGAGGATGCCAATGGTCGCGGGGGGCAGGATGGCGCTCATGCCGAATGCGGTGCCGACAGATCCGTGTCGGCCAGCACCTCTGCCGTGCGTGCGGCACGCCAGGCACGCAGCCGCTCGCGTACTTCCGGATGCCGGCCGGAGACGATCGAGGCCGCGAGCAGCGCAGCGTTCACGGCACCGGGCTCGCCGATGGCCAGCGTGCCGACGGGAACGCCCTTGGGCATCTGCACGATCGAGAGCAGCGCATCCATGCCGTTCAGCAGTGTCGCCGGAATCGGCACGCCGAGGACCGGAATGATGGTCTTGGAGGCGATCATCCCGGGAAGATGCGCCGCGCCACCCGCCGCGGCGATGATCGTCTCCAGACCGCGTGCCTCGGCCGTGGAGGCGTACTCGAACATCCAGTCCGGCGTGCGGTGGGCGGACACCACGCGGACCTCGTGGGGAATGCCGAGCGCCACGAGCACATCGACGGCGTGTGCCATGACGCGGAGGTCGCTGCGGCTTCCCATCGCCACTCCGACCCAGGGGGCGACAGTCGATGTCGACTTCATGATGGACGAGTCCATGAGCGGAGGATCGGTGGCAGGACGACGGACCGGAAGATAGTCAGGGCCGGGACCGGAGGTACTCGGCAACGTGAAGATCCCCGCCTTCCGTCGTCAACAGTGGTGCGATGCCGCACGTTGCGACCTCGTCCGCGGCCCTGCCGCCCCAGCCCCCTCGAATGTCTCCACGCCCCAGTCGTTCGCGGTCCCTCGCCGGCGTTGCCGGTTCGTTGATGTTGCTGGCTGCCGCAAACGGCTGCGGCACCCGCGCCCGGGAGGGCGACGGCATCGGGATCGGTGTCGCGCTGAATCCCCAGCGCCCGGGAATGCAGTCGATCTACAACGGCGTCGAGCTCGCAGTGCAGCAGATAAACGCGCAGTACGGCGCGAAGCTCGGCGGCGCCAAGGTGAGGATGGTGCGCGGGCTGCCGGACGTCAGCGATCCGGTCAAGATCGCCGATCGTCTCGTCACTGACGCAAGCGTGGTCGGTGTCGTGGGACATCCGGAAAGCGGTACGACGCTCGGTACGATCGACGAGTACGCCGACACGAAGAACGACGGGCGAAACGCGGTCGTGGCGATCACGCCGACGGGTACGAGTCCGGGGCTGAGTGGGGTGAGCAAGTGGCTCTTCCGCCTGTGTCCCAGCGACGCGCGTTCCGCGCGTGTGATCGCGCGATTCCTGGTCGACTCCCTGCACGCGCAGCGTGCGGCAGTCATCTATCGAAACGACTCGTATGGGAAGGACTTCGCCAAGGCATTCGCCGACAGCTATCGGGACGTCAAGGGGGTCATCGTGCAACGCGACCCCTATCTCACGGGCGTGACTGCGTGGGACGCCTATGCCGGGTACATCAAGTCGCTGAAGCCTGACGTGCTCGTTTTTCCGGGCAGCCACGAGGATGCGTTGCTCGCGCTCCGCGCGCTGCGGAAGGTGGGTGTGAGTATTCCGCTGATCGGCGGTGACGCGACGTCCGGGCTGGAGGCGAGCGCCGCGGAGTTTCCCGACGTGCGGTACATCGCGTTCTTCGTCCCTCGGCTTGCGACATCCCCCACGGCGAAGACGTTCGTGGAGCAGTACACGGCAACGTACAAGACGGCGCCGGATCAGCGTGCTGCCCTCGCCTACGACGCTGCGATGCTGATCGGGCGTGCCGTTTCGGAGGTCGGGCCGAACCGAGCGAAGATTCGCGAGTACATCGAATCGGTGGGGCGGTCGATGCCCGAGATGGACGGAGCCGCGGGCAAGATCTCGTTCGACGACAAGCACGACGCGGTGAACAAGCCGGTCGTCATCAACCGGGTGGGCCAGTGAACGCCCTGTCCACGATTCGCGGCCGGCTGCGTATCGGCTTCGGCATCACCGTCGCACTCATCCTCGCGGCAGGACTGCTTGCGGGAATGGGAATGCAGCGCGCAGGCCGGCGAAGCGAGGCGCTGGTCGAAGCGATGCGCACGGAGCAGGAGGGGGTGCAGCAGGTGGTGTATCGCATCCTCCAGGAATTCGCGACTGGCATGCGGTACCTCAACACCGGGTCCCCCGCCGACGGTGATCGATACACCGCGTTGGCCGACGAGGCCGACCACCGCCGACGCGTGGCGGCGAAGCTGCACGCGATCTCGAGCATCGAGCGACAGCGTCTGGAGCAGCTGGGAACGCTCCAGGGCACGGTCGAAGTCGGGATCGGCGTCGCGCACGCCTTTCGTGCGATCGGGCAGCCCGCAGAGGCAGCGGCGGTACTCGCCAGGAATGCAGAGGTGCTGGACGAGATCGACAAGACGCTGGACGCGCTGCGCGCGGAGGGGCAGCGCCGCATGACGGAGCGTCAGGCCGACTCGGCCGAGACGCTGCGGAAAAACGAAGCGCTGCTTGCTGCCGTCGTGCTCGCGGCCCTCGTGGTCGGCATCCTGTCGAGCATCACGACGTCGCGCGCGGTGACGCGCCCCCTCGCTGCGCTCGCGCGCGACATGGGTGCCATCGGGCGGGGAGACCTGCGGCCGAGCGCGATCCAGCAGGAGACGCTTGGCGCGGCGGAGTACGAAGAGCTGGCGCAGTCGTTCGACCAGGCACGCGAGCGACTGCGTGGGCTCGTGATCGAGATGCAGGCGCAGTCGGACGAAGTGGCCGGTGCAGCGGCGGAGCTTGCGGCATCGGCGGGGGGCGCGTCGGAGAGCACGCAGCATGTCGCGAGCGCCGTCACGGAGATGGCGCACGGCGCCGGGGTGCAGCTCGACGTGTTGAACGGCGCCGGCGTCGCGGTGTCGCAGCTGGCGTCGTCGGGACGCACGATCGACGAGGCGGTGCGGGAGAGCCAGTCGCGGGGTCGCGAGATCCGTGTCTCCGCCACCGCGACGGCGCAGGAGATCGGCCGCGCGGTCGATACGCTGCTCGCCGCACGCGAGGTGTTCGACCGGAGTGTGCGCGAGATTGCCGGCCTGCGCGAATCGTTGGGAATGGTGGACGACTTTGCGACGACGATCTCGGAGATCGCATCGCAGACCAACCTGCTCGCGCTCAACGCGGCGATCGAGGCAGCGCGCGCGGGCGACGCGGGGCGCGGCTTCGCGGTCGTGGCGGAAGAGGTGCGCAAGCTCGCGGAACAGAGCGGTCGCGCGGCGCAGGAGGTGACGATGAACGTCGGTCGGATCCGTGAAGGGGTGGCCGGCACGTCGCGCGCCGTGGAGAGCGGCACGACGCAGATGAAGGACGTCACCAAGGTCGCCGACGCCGCGCGTCACGCGCTGGCGGAGATCCAGGCAGCGGTGGAGCGCGTCGAGGCAGCATCCACGCGAGTGAGCGAGGCGGTGTCGGGAAACGCCGCTTCCATCGCACTCGTCCAAGAGGCGCTCAACCGCGCGAGCGACACCGCCCAGAGCCATGCGGCGTCGGCGGAGGAGGTCGCCGCCGCGACGCAGGAGACGTCGGCGTCGGTACAGGAGCTCGAGGCGACGAGCCACCTGCTCAACGATTCGGCGCGACGCGTTCGCGAGCGGGTCGGCGAGTTCATCGTGGAGTGATGCGCGCCCGCAGCGAAATGCAAAACGCCCCGTCGAGTTCGACGGGGCGTTTTGTGCAGCGCTGAACGAGCTCCCCAGGTAGGACTTGAACCTACGACCCTCCGATTAACAGTCGGATGCTCTGACCAACTGAGCTACTGGGGAATGGTCTGGTACAGACTCTCGAATTTAGTGGCGCGGGAAGGGAAGTCAATCGGTCCGAGGCGCTACGAGGCTCTCGCTCGGGTGCGCTTCGTCGTGGCGGTCAGTGGGGCGGCTCCGCTGTGGGCGGCGCGCTTCGCGCCGGACGGGGCGTTCCAGTCGGGCAGCACGGTCCGCAGCCAGACGCCGGTATGGGAGCCATCGAGCGCCGCGATTTCCTCCGGGCGCCCCATTCCGACGACCTCGCCGCCGGCGTCGCCGGCCTCGGGCCCAAGGTCGATCACCCAGTCGGCCAGCTTGATCACGTCGAGGTTGTGCTCGATCAGCACCACGGTGTGGCCGGCATCGACGAGGCGGTCGAACACCGTCGCCAGCTTCCGGATGTCCTCCAGGTGCAGGCCGGTCGTCGGCTCATCCATGATGTACAGCTTGCGGCCGGTTTTCTTGGCGCCCTGCGTCAGTTCGCGCGCCACCTTGAGCCGTTGAGCCTCGCCGCCGCTCAGCGTCGTCGCGGGCTGTCCGAGCCGCAGGTAGCCGAGCCCCACCTGCTGCAGCTGCCA
>JAYUTY010000017.1:0-2570 GCA_043754875.1 Gemmatimonadota bacterium | reverse complement strand
GCGCCAGCTCGATGTCGTCTGGGTGGATCCTGAAGGAAGACACCGTGCGTTAGCCGGAGCGGCGTGCCCGAGTTCTCGTCGCACAGAGCCCGAACAGTTGCGGGGGCCGGTCTGAGGACCGAGCCCGAATTCTCACAAGGACGGGCGACGCGACACTCCTTGACTGAGGGGGGAAGCACATGTTCGTTGGCATCGACGTGGCAAAGGCGGAGCTGGTTATGAGCATCCTGCCGTCCGCAGAGCGGTTCACCGTCCACAATGACGAGCGTGGCGTGCGCACGCTCGTCGAACGGCTCCACATTCTGCCACTGACGCTGATCGTGCTTGAGGCCACCGGCGGCTATGAGTTGCTCGGTGTCGCGGCGCTCGCTGCGGCGGCGCTGCCGGTGGCCGTGGTGAACCCGCGCCAAGTGCGCGACTTTGCCGAAGCGACGGGCCAACTCGCGAAGACGGATCGCATCGACGCGGACATCCTCGCCCGCTTCGCTGACGTGGTGCGGCCCGCCGTGCGGGCGATCCCGACCGACGAGGTGCAGGAAATAGCAACTGCCACGCGAGCGCTCGCGCCGCGCCCGGATACTTCCTGCCAAGAGCGTTCGGAAGGGGCGCTGCACCACTGCCACGCGCGAGGTCATGCGCGTGCACGCTGCGGACGCGCCCTATCTGCGCAGCCAGCGCATTTATCACCGTCTCGGGTAGAATGGTCATCCGATCCTTGTCACCTTTCTCACCCCGCACCGTCACGACTCGCTCGGCGAGATCCACATCCTTTATGCGTAGGGCGACACACTCGCCCACGCGCAGCTCCGTCCCGTACAGCATGGTCGCCACCAGCCGAGCGTTGCCCTGCATTTCGGTAAGTACAGCGGCAACTTCGGCGCGAGTCAGAACCTCCGGCACCCGATGCGGGCGCTTGGCGCGAGCGATGTCGGAGCCGATGGCCAGCGGAAGCCCCAGCACTTCGTTGTAGAGGAACGGGAGCGCAGCAAGCGCGTGATTCTGTGTCGACGCGGCCACTGAATGCTCGACGGCGAGCCAGGTCAAGAATCGCCCAACCTCCCGCTCGCCGAGCTCTCGAGGGTGACGCCGTTCGCTGAACGCCACGAAGCGCTTGAGCCATCCAATATACGCATCCTCCGTCGCGCGACTGAGATGGCGAGCCCGCATCCGCGCACGTGTCGCCTCGAACAGTCGCACCACCGCAAGGTGCGATGGCGTCCCCACTCGTCATCATCGCCGCAACCCGAGTGGTACTGATAACGCGCAGAACGAATGCAAAGAAGGCCGGCCACGATGCGTGGCCTGCCTTCTCCCATCACCTCGAATCAGTCACGGAGGATCAGCTCAACCGCACTCCGAGAACCCGCACACATGACACTTCACACACCCTTCCGCATACTCGAGCTGTGACCCGCAGTCCGGACACGTCCCCATGAACGTCTCCCCACTGTTGTACGACTCGAACTGCATCTGCTCGCCTCCCTGCCCCGTGACCCTCGAGACGACAGGCTCCGACGCCGGAGTCTGCGTCACCGGCTGCACCGACCCGGGCAACAGATCCTGCTGCACGCCGAGCGTGCGGTCACGCCACCACTCCTCGAGCGCCAGGCCGATCGCGTCCGGCACCGACAGCACCTTGTTCGGCCCGAGACCCACCGCGCGATCCGACGAGATGCCGCGCAGCTGGCGATGCACTTCCATCAGCGGAATCCCCGAGCGCAGCGCGAGCGAGATCAACCGGCCCATCGCCTCCGCGTCCGCCATCGCCGAGCCGCCGGCCTTGCCGAGCGTCACGAACACTTCGAACGGCTGCCCGCGATCGTCCTCGGTGAGATGCACGAACATCGTGCCGAGCGGCGTCTCCTTCCGGATGCTCGTGGAACGCAGACGGTCCGGGCGCGCACGCTTGGCGCGCCGCTGGAGATTCTCCGCCTCGCTCTCGAACAGCGCCTTGCGCAGCCGATCGAGCTCGGCCTCCTTCTCGGCCAGCTGCCCCGCCAGCTCGCCGATCTCGCGACGATCTTCCTTGCTCGTCGGCTTGTCACGCTCGGCCGCGGCCGTCGCGGTCGCACCGGTGCTGAGCACCTGCGCGTCGCGCGAGCCGTCGCGGTACACGGTGACGCCCTTGCACTTCATCGCGTACGCGAGCTCGTAGATCGCGCGCACATCCTCGACCGTCGCCGTGTGCGCGAAGTTGGTCGTCTTGCTGATCGCCGAGTCGCAGTGCTCCTGGAAGGCAGCCTGCATGCGCACGTGCCACTCGGGCGCGATCACGTTCGCGGTGACGAACACCGTCCGCCACTTCGCCGGCACTTCGGCGTGGTTCACGTGGCCGGTCTTCGCGATGCGCTCCATCAGCTCGTCGCTGTACCAGCCTTCGTGCTTCGCGATGGCGACGAAGTCCTCGTTCACGTCCGGCATCATGACGCCGGCCTGATTGCGCATGAAGGCAACGGCGAACAGCGGCTCGAGACCACTGGAGCAGCCAGCGATGATGCTGATCGTACCCGTGGGCGCGACGGTGGTGACGTTGCAGTTGCGCAGCATCTGCATCGGGCGGATGCGCTTGT
>JAYUTY010000016.1:0-7624 GCA_043754875.1 Gemmatimonadota bacterium | reverse complement strand
GCGCCGTCGCGCCCGATTCCTCGCCCGTCATCGGCGCCATCGTCACGCTCGTCGACGAACATGGCACCCCGGTCGCGCGTGCGCTGGCCGACGAGCAGGGCCGCTTCGCCATGCGCGCGCCGTCCGCCGGGCGCTACCGCCTCCAGCTCCTCCGCCTCGGCTTTCGGCCTACGACAGATTCTCTCGTCGACCTCGCCTCTGGCGCCGAGCTCCAGCGCACCGTCGTCCTTACGGGTGTCCCGGTGCATCTCGATGCGGTGCACATCACCGCGGAGCAGCAGTGCGATGCGACTGAGCAGCGCGGTTCGCAGGCGTTCGACGTCTGGCAGGAAGCGCGCAAGGCGCTGCTCTCGTCTCAGCTCACCCGCCTTACTCGCGCCTACACGATGGACGTCGATCTGTTCGTGGTGCGCGGCTACGCCGATGCGCCTGGCCAGCCGCGCACCAGGCGCTCGACCGTACGCGCCGAATCGCTGCGCCCTTTCTACACCCTCCCCGCGGAGCGGCTCGCCGAAGATGGCTACATCGTGCACGGCACCACTGGCGATACGTACTACGCGCCCGACGAAGCGGTCCTGCTCTCCGAATCGTTCGTCACGTCGCGCTGTCTGCGATTGCTCCCCGATTCGGGCGACACCGCGCTCGTGCGCCCGGGCTTCAACGCCGCGCGCAACCGTCGCCGTCCCGACATTGCGGGCGTGATGCTGCTCGATCGCGGCACGAGTGAGCTGCGGCGGATCGACTTCTCCTTCGTCATCCTTCCGCCCGCCGAGCAGATCGGGAATCCTCGCGGCGAGCTGCTCTTCCGGCGTCTGTTCGAGGGCAGCTGGATCATCGAGCGATGGGCGCTGCACCTGCCGTTCGTCGAGCGACGCGTGACGCTGGTCCCGCCGCCGCTCGCGCCGCCCACGCGAGGGATCCCGTCGGCGACCCCACCCGCAGGTTCGCAGGTGGTCCGAAACCGCCCGGGCACCGAGGCCACTGGGGGCGCCGTCCTCCGCGTCAACTTCTTCGACTCCGTCCTCTGGGCGCCGCCCGCCGATTCCGCCCGGCTCCCGAGGTGAGCCACGCGCGCCGAGCCGACCGCGCCTGACGAACCATCGTCCGGGTGGGCGCATTACTCTACACCTATGAACACCCTCCTCCGCTATCTCAAGCCGTACTGGCGCGTTGTCATTCTCGCGCTCGTGCTCGCCGCCGTGAACCAGATCTTCTCGCTGCTCGATCCGCTGATCTTCCGGCACGTGATCGACGACTATGCCACGCAGCACGGCAAGTATTCGAGCGGCCAGTTCTTCCGCGGCGTCGCCACCCTGCTCGGCCTCGCCGTCACCGTCGCCTTCATCTCGCGCGTGGCGAAGAACTTCCAGGACTACTTCGTCAACGTCATCGTGCAGCGCGTCGGCGCCGACCTGTACACGGACGGGATCCGCCACTCGCTCGCCTTGCCCTTCCAGACGTTCGAGGACCAGCGCAGTGGCGAGACGCTGGGCAAGCTCCAGAAGGCGCGCTCCGACACCGAGCGCTTCATCACCGCCTTCGTCAACCTCGTCTTCTCCACGCTCGTCGGCGTGGTGTTCGTGATGATCTACGCCTTCCGGGCGCACTGGTCCATCGCCCCCGCCTTTCTCCTCACGGTGCCGATCCTCACCACGCTGAGCCTCACGCTCAGCCGTCGCGTCAAGACGATCCAGAAGGTGATCGTCGCCGAGACGACGGCGCTCGCCGGCGCCACGACGGAGTCGCTGCGCAACATCGAGCTCGTCAAGAGCCTCGGCCTCGCTCAGCAGGAAGAGCGGCGCCTCAACGCGACGACGGAGAAGATCCTCAAGCTCGAGCTCAAGAAGGTGCGCTACATCCGCTCGCTCAGCTTCGTGCAGGGCACAGCGGTGAACTTCATTCGCACCTGCATCCTCTTCCTCATGCTCTACCTGATCTTCAAGCAGGCGATCACGGTCGGGCAGTTCTTCACGCTGCTGATCTACTCCTTCTTCATCTTCGGACCGATGCAGGAGCTCGGCAACGTCATCAACATCTTCCGCGAGACCGAGGCGTCGCTCGCGAACTTCGAGAACATCTTCAAGATCCCGGTCGATCCCAAGCCGGTCGATCCGGTCGCCGTGGACGATCTCCGTGACCTCGCCTTCGACGACGTGAGCTTCACGCACGCAACGGCCGCCGGCCCGGCGCTCGCCGGCGTGACGTTCTCCGTCAAGCGCGGTCACACCATCGCCTTCGTCGGCCCGTCGGGCTCGGGCAAGACCACGCTGGTCAAGCTGCTCGTCGGCCTCTACCGGCCCGGCCACGGGCGCATCCTCTACAACGGCGTGTCGAGCGAGCGCGTGGATCTCGACCGCTTTCGTGAGCGCATCGGCTTCGTGACGCAGGACGCCCAGCTCTTCAGCGGCACGATTCGCGAGAATCTCCTCTTCGTGCGTCCCGAGGCCACCGACGAGCAGTGCCTCGCCGTGCTCCGGCGCGCCGCGGCGCATTCACTGCTCACGCGCGCGGACCAGGGCCTCGACACCGTCATCGGTGAGGGCGGCATGAAGATCTCTGGCGGCGAGAAGCAGCGTCTCTCCATCGCCCGCGCCCTGCTGCGCGATCCGCAGCTGCTCGTCTTCGACGAGGCGACCTCCGCGCTCGACTCGCTCACCGAGGAGGAGATCAGCCGCACGATGCGCGACGTCGCCGAGGGTGCCGACGTGATCACTGTCCTGATCGCCCACCGGCTCAGCACGGTGATGCACGCCAATCAGATCTTCGTCCTCGAGCAGGGACGGGTGGTCGAGGAGGGTCATCACGACGACCTCCTTGAGCAGAAGGGGCTCTACTACGCAATGTGGCGCCAGCAGGTCGGCGAGCGGCGCCCGGTCAAGCTCGTCGGTCCGCCTTCGGCCGCTCCCGTTCTCGCGGCCGCCGGTGGCGCCGCTGGCGGCGGACACCACGGCCGATAGCACAACGACTTCGAAGTCAGCAACCTCGAAGCGATCGGCGCCACCTTCCTCCACTCAAGCAAGGAGGGTCTGGCGCCGATTCTTCTTTCTGCGGACGTTGTCTGGCATCATCAGCGACGTCTCGAACCACGGCGCAACCTGACCCAGGCATCACTGTCGGTTTGTCTGATGCATTGAAACCCGTTGCGGTCGACGCCGGCTCGCACGGGAACGTTGGCTCACGCGCGTCGCGCCAGTTGGCAGCGGCCGAGTTGCTCGTCGCACAGGTACCCATCAGGGTGATCGGAGCGCTCGGCGTGACGACGCTGCAGCTCGGACTGGTCCTCCTGCTCTACGGGTCGCGGCGCGCCCTGCCACTCGTCATCGTCTGCCTGCTGTACGTCGCTGTCCAGTGTGTCATCGTCGTCGCGCTCCGGGCGTGGCGACGCGCGCCCTCCTGGTTCGTGACCAGCGCGCTGGCGACGGACTTCGTCTACATGTTCGCCGCGACGGTGGCCGGCACCACGCCGGCGCACTACGAACGCGCCCTTCTTGGCATGCTCGCGATGGTGCAGGTCGCGAACTTCTTCCTCGGCCGGCGTCAGGCGGTTCGCCTCCTGATCATTGGCACCATCGGTTATCTCGCGATGACCGTGATTGCGTCGCGCTACCTCACCGTAGACGTGCTCGAGGAGCTCTGGTCGCTGACGATCGTCGTGGTGGCGAGTGGGTTGATGATCCTGCACGCCGGCAACGTGTGCGAGCGCCTGCGCACGATCGTCGATCTGTTCGAGCGGGCCGAAGAAGGCGATTTCTCGCAGGAGTACGATGAGGCGGCCGACCTCCGCTCCGACCCCATCACCCGCGTCGGCCGCACGTATAATCGCGTGCGGCTGCAGCTCGGCAGCATGGTCCTCACGGACCCGCTCACCGGCTGTCTGAATCGCCGAGGCTTCGACCAGGCGCTCGGCCGCGAGCTCGCGCGCGCCTCACGCGCCGGCAGCGAGCTCGCCCTCCTCGCCATCGACCTCGACCACTTCGAGCTCGTCAACGACACGTATGGTCACCTCGCCGGCGACGCCGTGTTGCGCGCCACGGGCGGGCTGCTGCGCCAGGCGGCTCGAGCGGGCGACGTCGTAGCCCGCGTCGGCGGCGAGGAGTTCGCTCTGCTGCTGGCCGACACTGGATCACATGGCGCCTTCCTCTTCGCCTCTCGGCTCTGCGATCTGATTCGCGTCCACCCGTTCGAGTCGGACTCCGGCGTCCCGCTCGTCATCACGACGAGCGTCGGTGTGGCGGCGGCGGCGCCGGATCAGCAGGTGGACGTCGCGTCGCTGCTCTGGGCTCGGGCCGACGCGACGCTCTACGCCGCCAAGCGGTCGGGGCGTGATCGCGTGCGCGCGTGGACGACGGAGATCGGTGTCGAGCACACGGAGAACGCCACGGTCGATCGCGCCGCGGCCCGCTGGCGAGCCATCATCGGGAGCTAGGCGAGCCGATTCGGGCGGTGATCAGCGCCGCTACGCGAGCAGCGCGTCGAACGCCGCATCACACGCTGAGAGGCACCGCTCGAGCCCCGACACGGTGTGGTCCCCCATGTGCCCGATCCGCACCGATGTCTCTCTATTCGCGCCGTAGCCGCTGCCGATCGTGAACCCGCGCTCGCGCACCGCCGCCAGCACGGTCGACGCGGTGATCGATGCTGGTAGCGTGATGCTGGTGACCGTGGGTGAGCGATGCCCGGTCCGCGCAAGGATCCCGACCCGCCCCTCGTGCCGCGCGGCGAGCGCATCGACCCACTCGTACGTCCGTCGTGCCATGGCCTCGTGCCGCGCCCATCGTGCCTCCATCCCCTCCGCGGCGATCGCGCCCAGCCCGACCTCCGCGGCGTAGATCAGCGAGATCGCCGGCGTGTTCGGCGTCTGCATCTTCGCGGCGTAGGCGTCGAACTCCACCAGGTCGAAGTACAGCCCACGTCCCGGCACCTGCGCCGCCGCGGCGATGAACTGCGGCGTCGCGGCCGCGAACGCCAGGCCGGCTGGCAGCGCCAGCGCCTTCTGCGATCCGGTGAGAGCGTAATCGAGCCCCCACTCGTCGAATCGCAGCGGCGCGCCACCAATCCCGGTCACGGAATCCACGAGGCACACAGCACCATGCTCATGCGCAAGCCGTGTGACAGCGCGGACATCGGTCAACGCGCCGGTGGACGTCTCCGAGTGCGCCACGGTCACTGCCGCATACCGCGTCGCGCGGAGCATGCGCTCCACTTCGCTCAGCTCCACCGTCTCACCCCACGGCACGTCGAGCACGTCGGTCTCCCGCCCGCATCCCTGCGCGATCGCCGCGAACCGCGCCGAGAATGCGCCGTTCACGATCGACAGCACGCGCCCGGCAGGCGCGCACCGCATCCCTGCCTCCATCAACCCGGTCGCCGACGAGCTGCTCACGTACACCGGTCGCGTGGTGCCGAAGATCACGCGCAGCGACTCCTGTACGCGAGCGTACATCGACTCGAACGCCGGCCCGCGATGCGGGATCATCGGACGCGTCATCGCCGCGAGCACCTCCGGCCGGACCTCGGTGGGCCCGGGAAAAAAGAAGGTGCCCTGTTCGAGCAGTGCTGAAGTCATGCGAGGACGAGCTCCACGAGTTGATCGAAGGATTCCACCACGAGATCGGCGCCAGCGAGCACCGCCTCGCGCCGCACGAAGCCGACGAACGCGGCGAACGCGTCCACCGCTGGCCGCATCGCAAGGTCGGTCGCGCCGTCCCCGACGGCAATGGCGCGCCGCGGCAACTCTAGCATCTGCGCGACGTCGTGCTTGCCGTGCGCCGTGGCGAGCGGCGACGTGGCCTCGAATCCGACGTAGCGCCCCCCCCCATCGTGATTCACCGGCACGGCGTGCACGTCTCGCTCGTCGAAGCCGAGCGCCATCGCCATCGGCACGATCGCCTCGCGCAGCCCGCCACTCACGAGCGCCACACGTCGCCCCTCGGCGCGCAGCCGCGCGATTGCCGCCGCGGCCCCCGGCGCCAGCGACCCGAGGTATGCATCCGCCAGCGCGCTGATGTCGTCGTGTGAAGGCGCGACCATCGCCAGCCGTTCGCCGTACACGGCGTCGAGCGCAATTGTCCCCTGCATCGCCCGCGCAGTGAGCTCGGCCACACGGCTCGCGATCTCCGCGCCGCGCCGCTCGGCCAGCCAGTCGATCCCCTCGATCCCGCAGAGCGTCGAGTCGACGTCGAGGATCACGCTCGCGAAGCCGCGCACACTTCCCGAACCCGTTTCGACAGTCACAGCACGTTGCCCGGCGCGAGAATGCCCGCCGGGTCCAGCTCGCGCTTCACCGCCCGCATCGTGCGCACCTGCAGCGGCGACATCTGCAGCGGGAGCCACTTGCGCTTGATCTTGCCGATCCCGTGTTCCGCGGCCACCGTGCCTCCCAGCGCGATCACTTCGCGCAGCGTCGCTTCCACCACACGCTCGATGCGCGCGAGCTCGGTCGCGTCGTGCGCGATGAAGTTCTGGTGCGGATGCCCATTGCCAGCGTGTCCGTACGCCACTGCCTGCTCGATCCCCGCCTCATCCGCGAGTCGCCGCGCGTGGCCGAGCGCCATTGCGAGCGATCGATACGGCACCGCCCAGTCGGTGGAGACCTTTCGGCCGCCGTGCACGCGCCGCGCGGCACCCCGCTCGTTCATGTGCGCCGGCACGGCGTGCCGCACGCGCCGAGCGTCACGCAGCGCCGCCTCGCCGTCGTAGACGCGCACGTCGTCCACGAGCGCAGCGTGCACCTCGGCCAGCGCGAGCCATTCGTCCAGCGCCGGCTGCGAACCGCGCGGCGGCACCTCCTCCACGTAGACGAATGCGCCGGCGCCACTCGCCCACCCCGGCGTGCCCTCCGCGGTTCGAGCGATCTCCAGCGCTCGCGCGTCGAAGAACTCGATGCACCGCGGGCTCACGCTCGTGCTCTCGCGCGCCGCGACCACGAACGCGAGCGCGCTCGCCTCGGTCGCGAACGGGATCGCCAGCCCCACCACATGCTCGGGGAGCGGCAGCAGCCCCAGCTCGATCTCCACGACGACGCCGAGCGTCCCCTCGCTTCCCACGAACCAGTCGACCGGATCGTGCGCCAACGCGTAGCCAACGGTGTTCTTCTCGAGTGCAGGACGCCGCAGTTCGGCGAGCGAGCCGTCGGCGAGCGCGACGCGCAGCGCTCGCACATGCGGCCGCGTCGCGCCGTAGCGGAAGCTCCGCGCTCCCGACGCATTGCACGCCACCGCGCCGCCCACCGTGCATTCCTCCTCGCTGGTGGGATCCGGTGCGAGCAGCAGCTCGTGCGCTGCGCACGCGCGCTTGAGGTCGCCCACGAGCACGCCTGGTTCCACACGCACGACCCGTGCGTCCGGATCGAGGTCGATGATCCTGTTCATCGCGCGGAGCGAGAGCAGCGTGCCACGGTCGGTGATCGACGCCGCCGTAGTGCTCGTCTGCCCGCCCGCTGCCGTCACCGGCGTGCCGGTCGACGTCGCCTCCGCGAGCAGCGCCGCAATCTCCTGGGCCGACGTCGGCCGAACGACACCGTCGGGCACGAGAACGAGCCCCGACGCATCCGCCGAATACGCGCGACGGATCTCCTCGTCGCGGATGATCTCCGCCGCCATCGCCGAGCTCACGCGCCGCGGAA
>JAYUTY010000015.1:0-2577 GCA_043754875.1 Gemmatimonadota bacterium | reverse complement strand
CGTCACGCTCCCGCTCGAGTCGCCGATCACCGTGAAGGGATGCTCGTACGCCGCTGGCGCTCCGCTCACGATCAAGCGCGGCGAGACCATTGCGGTGGCGGTCGACGAGCTCAATCGGCGCTGCCCCGTGGGCGGAGGCGCGTTCGACCGAGGCGACGCCACGCGTCTCGACGTCACCCGGACCGACAACACGACACACCTGAGCTTCGGGCTTCGTCACGCTTGCATCGGCGCGTTCCTGGCGAAGGAGAACGCCAAGCGTGCGCTGGAGGGGCTGCTGCGCCACTTCCCGGATCTGGAGCTTGCTGGGGACCCGATCCCGCAGGAGATGGAGCTGTTCAGCGGGCTCTCCAGCCTTCCGGTGCGCTCCCGTCGGGTTGCCGCTGACGTTGCCGCTGCCTCGCGCAGGAGAATATGAAGAAGTATGCGGGAGGGTATCTTCCGCCGGCTACCGACGACCTCCCTACTCCGCATACATGCCGACATCGACTCGCACGACCTCCCAAGGCTCCGCACTTGATCGCGTCGACTGCACTGCCCCGGGGCGCGGTGCGTGGAGTGTTCTCGCGCAGCCCGAGCGACGTGCCTTCGTCATCGAACACCGCCGCTCCGCGTCGACGCACACCGTCTTCTACGGCACGCGCACGGAACGCACACGCGCGATGGCGGAGGAGCAGGCGACGGCACTCTGCGCGGTCCTCAACGCGCTGAAGGCGAAGCGCGTCTGAGGGCAAGCGACTACGCGAGTGATGTCAGCACTCGCGACTACGTCGACCGGCGTTGGCCGTACGCCGCATCGCACACGGAGGAGGACTCATGGCCGCGCGGGCTCCATGAAGCGAGTGTGCGTATGAGCGAGGCTGGCGCTTGCACTGCGTCTGCTCTCTCTTGGCACCCTGAGCGCGCGCGCGCAGGATGGCGCATCGGTTGCTGGCGGGATCCGCGGCAGGGTCGTCACGGACTCGAACGTGGTCATCTGCGAAGCTGAAGTCGCGTTGCCGGAGGCACACCGGGTTGTGCAGACCGGACCACACGGGACGTTCGAGTTGCCGAATTTGCGTCCGGGACAGCACGTGCTCGTCGTGCGGCGGCTCGCCTTCGAGTCCACTCGGGCCAGCATCACGGTGACCGCAGGGGCGACGACCGCCATCGACGTCGAGCTCACTCGAGCAGCGCCGGTGCTGGAGCGCATCGCGGTGCGCGCCTCGACCGTCGAGTCCCGTCGCCTGCTATCTCCAGGTCATCAGTGACGGGGTCCGACTGTCTGCGCCAGGCGTCGGTGGGGCTCGCGTGCCCGATCTGAGTAAGCTCGACGCCTCCACGATCCAGGCGTTGGAGTATTACGCGGGACCTGCGTCCATCCCGGTCGAATATGCAGGATCGGGCGCGCAGTGTGGCACCGTCGCGATCAGGACGCGAACAAGGTGACCTGCCAGGCTCGCGTCTCGGGCCGGAGACCATCATCGCGGCGCCTGCGGGCGCGCGAACGAACGATGCTCTCGCTGGTTTGTCTCCTGCTTGCCTCGCGTGCCGAGGCGCACGCGCAGCATCCGCTGTCGGCCGACGACTCCATCATTCTGGCGCGGTCGGCAAGTCACGTCGCACTCGAGTCGTCTCCGACGCTGGATCCAGCATGCATTCTGGCCATTGGCGACAGCACTGGTACGGCGGCCGGTCGCGCGTTCATCGCAGAGGGCAGGGCCATCGCCGGTACGCTTCCCGTGCCACGATCATCCGCGAGCGAGCTCGCGCTTCAACCGCTCCGAGCGGACGGCGAGGATACCGCGCGCGTGGAGGTTCGCGTCTCCGGCAGCAACGGCGCTCAGGCTTCGTCATTCTGGATCAACGACTTCGCCTACCACTTCACCCGTACGTCGTCTGCAATCCGATGGCAGCTGCTCGACCGGCGGCCAACGTACTTCGCCGACCATATCGTCGATGGTGGAGCGCCCGCTCCACGACGCTGCCTCAATCACGCGCCGTAGCGCGGGCAGGTCGCGCCACGCATGAGTTCGGATTGCCTGCCACGCGTTGAAGGATGCGCAACTTGAGCAGTGCTTCCACATCGGCGTCGTTCAGCAATGGCAGATCGTGGAGGCTCCGGGCCGAAGAGCGCTCACGGGCGTTCGCGGTCCGAAACACGCGCAAGATCTCGTGCGGACGATCTGTGAGGCTGGCGTACGGATTCATCGTTCCCCGGAGAGGTTCGGTACGCGTGCAGTTCTGGCCGACTGGCCAGGCACGCGTGCGAAGCGTGACCCGGGTGCGGTTGATGGTTCGCTGATGCCGCCATTCACGGAGAATGACGCGATACGTCTTGCGGAGGCGCTTTCGCTAATGCGGACGAGCGGAGTATTCGAAGAGCCACGCGCGACCCCGAGCGTCACATGACCATGCGACGAAGCCAGTGCACGCAGCCGATCTGCCGCGTCACTCGCGTCACCTTGCGCCGCATCACCGCTCGGACTGGACGTGTCGTGGTCATCCGCCTGATCATCCTGGCGATGATCGCCGCTGGATGTCGCTCGACGGAGCCGGGCACGCCAGCGAGTGTGATCGTGACGCCAGCGGATCTCA
>JAYUTY010000014.1:0-2577 GCA_043754875.1 Gemmatimonadota bacterium | reverse complement strand
GGAGGCGTATTGGGCGTCGCGGCTGCTCACCTCCGGCACGGCACGCACCTGCAGAAACAGCTTGGCGGCGCGTGCCGGGTCGCGTCCATCCCGCGCGTAATGCTCCGCGGCGCGAGTGCGTGGGGTAACGGCGGCGGGCCGCTCGGCGATCAACGCTTCATGCGATTCGAGCGCGCCGGCGATGTCACCGCGGGCCGCGAGCGACTCCTGATAGGAATACTGCTCATCGTACGGCGTGCTCGCGCCAACGGGAAAGGTCACCGCTCGGGCGACCGCACCCGCCCCACCGGCGAGAAAGGCGATCATCCGATACGCTGCGAAGCCAGACCCGATGCAGCCCGCGGTGGTGAAGGCGAGCTCCTTCCATGCTTGAAGATGGAGCAGTCGGTCGCCGATCAGCGACCAGATGACGATGGAGCCAACTCCGATCATGGCGGATGCCCCGCGCACGCGGAGCTCGTTGCCCGCGTCGGGCCCGCGCCGGTCGAACCACGTGGTCTCGTATTCCGGCTGCTCGGAGGCCGGAGGAAGTACAGGGGGCGGCGTGCGCATCGTGTCTATTACTTGGACGGGCAACGTGAACCGGTGGCAGCTTGTGAGCTCCTGCCCCCGGCGAGAGCTTTCACAGGCAAGCTCGAGCGAGAGCTGTTCGCCCGGACAGGACACGAGGAGCACGGTCGCGCCGTCTACAGTGACGCGTACCGCCGTACCCGGGGCACCAACTTTGCCTCGGTCTGTTGAACTGCCGTCGCTGGGCGACGGTGGTGGAGCCGACTCTCAGTCGCGGTTCGACCGCGGGACTTCGAGATGACCCGTATCACCTCTCGCCTTGCAGCGCCGCTACTGCTGCTCGGCGCACTGCTCGCCATGCGTCCCGGCCGGGCGGACGCGCAGTACTTCGGACGCAACAAGGTCCAGTACGAGCGGTTCGACTTCCGCATCCAGCGGACGCCACACTTCGACCTCTACTTCTATCCGGCGGAATCTCTCGTCGTGCACGATGCTGGGCGGCTGGCCGAGCGCTGGTACGCACGCCATTCGGACAGCTTCCGGCACACCTTCGACCGAAAGTCGGTGGTGTTCTATGCAGACCAGCCGGACTTCCAGCAGACCAACGTGGTCGGCGAAGAGCTCACGGAAGGCACAGGCGGCGTGACGGAGGGGCTCCGCACGCGTGTCGTGATGCCCTTCACGGGTATCTATGCCGACAACGATCACGTGCTCGGTCATGAGCTGGTGCACGTCTTTCAGTACAGCGTCGCCGAGGCCGGTCCGGGCGGGCTGCAGCGTCTGAACAGCCTGCCGCTCTGGCTGATCGAAGGAATGGCCGAGTATTTCTCCCTGGGTCGCAACAATCCGCTGACGGCGATGTGGCTGCGCGATGCGGCGGAGCGTGACAAGCTGCCGACGATCCACCAGCTGACGACGGACCCGCGCTTCTTCCCGTATCGCTACGGCCAGGCGCTCTGGGCGTACGTGGGCGGGCGGTGGGGTGATCGCGCGGTGGTAGACGTCTATCGCACGTCACTGCGACTCGGCTTCGAGGACGGGATCCGGCGCGTGCTCGGCGTCTCGACGGACTCGCTCTCCAAGGACTGGATCGCGGCAACGCGGCGCGCATACGTGCCGGCGCTGGAAGGGCGCACGCGTCCGAATCAGGCAGGCGATCCGATCCTGCAAACGGGACGCAAGAGCGGCGAGATGAATCTTGCGCCGACCGTCAGCCCCGACGGGCGTCTCGTCGCGTTCTTCGCGCGGCGCGGCCTGTTCGAGGTCGAGCTGTTCGTGGCGGACGCGCAGACAGGCCGCGTGATCAAGAAGCTCGCGAGCCCGACGAGCGACCCGCATTTCGACGCCATCACCTTCATCTCTTCGTCGGGGGCGTGGTCGCCGGACAACGCGCGGTTCGCCTATATCGCGCAGGTGGAAGGGAATCACGAGATCGCCCTGCTGAACGTGAACTCGGGGAACCTCGAGCGACGCATTCGCGTGCCAGGGGTGGGCGCCATCTCGAACATCGCGTGGTCACCGGACGGGCAGACGATGGCGTTCTCCGGTCAGCACGGCGGGCTGAGCGATCTCTATCTGCTGGACATCGCAGCCGGCACGGTGCGGCAGCTGATGAATGATCGCTACGCCGACATCCAGCCATCCTGGTCGCCGGACGGCCGGACGATCGCCTTCTCGACCGATCGGGGACCGACGACGAACTTCGAGACGATGACGTTCTCGGATCTGCAGCTCGGGACGATCGACGTGGCGAGCGGCAAGATCACCGTCTACTCGCCCTTCGCACACGGGAAGCATCTGAATCCGCAGTACTCGCCGGACGGACAGAGCCTGTTCTTCATCAGCGACTACGACGGCTTCAGCGACATCTATCGGTTCGAGATCGCGTCCGCATCCGTGTCGCGCGTGACGCGCCTCTCCACCGGCGTCAGCGGAATCACGGCGACGTCGCCCGCGTTGAGCGTGGCGCCGCGCACCGGGCGCATGCTCTTCTCAGTGTTCGAGGACCAGGGGTACGCCGTCTACGCACTCGACGCATCACGCACGCGTGGCGAGCCGATCACGCCG
>JAYUTY010000013.1:0-7640 GCA_043754875.1 Gemmatimonadota bacterium | reverse complement strand
TCGCGAACGAAGTGCCGGGCGTCTCTGTGCCGGACGCGATCATCGCCCGCATGCGCCGCGCGAGCGAGCGATCCAAGGAGCACGCGATCGCCGAGGGGATCGCGATCGCGAGAGAGATGCTGGATCGCGTGCGCGACTCCGTGCAGGGAGTGCAGGTGTCGGCGCCGTTCGGCAAGGTGGAGCTGGCGCTGGAGGTATTTGGCGACACACTGCGCGACAACGCTCCGACGAGTGACTTCTTTCCGCGCACGGTTCCGGGGAGCGGACGCGGACACGCCGGAGTTCTCTAGCATCGTGGGAGGCCGCGCTCGCCGGTCACGGCGTGCCTGGCATGTGGATGCCAGGCTGACTTCACGCCGCACCAGATGTCACCCGAACTGCGCGAACCCCACCAGGTTCCCACCGGGCTCGCGCGCGTAGATCTCCTCGCTGCCGTAGAACGTCTTGTGCCGAGGCGTGACGATCTCGCTGCCATGCAGCGACCGCTCCACCGAATCCAGATCATCCGTCGTGATGAACAGCGCGGTCGAGTGCCCCTGCAGCTCGGCAGTCGCGTCGGCACGTTCGGCGATGACGCTGGACTTCGTCTGGTACATGATCTCGATGCCGTCCTTCTTGACGCTGGCAAACTGCGGCCGTCCATCGGGCCCCGGCACCTCGTTCTCCACCACGAAGCCGAACCGCTCGGTCCAGAAGATCAGGCAGTGTGCCACTTCGTCGACGACAAGCACGGGGGTGAGCTGATTGAGGCGAGGCGGCGGAACGAGAGACATGATCGGAGTCGTGTTGTGGTGAGCGCGCTGCGTTGGAAGAAAGCTATCGAGCGGGCGCCTCCGTGCTGGCGGATCCAGCACGCGGATCCGCATGCACGGAACCCGATCACGAGCGGCGAGCGTTCAGCTGCACACGCCCTGCCACTCGGCACGTCCCGCAGTAGCTTTCGCTCGTGCCACACGACCATTTGAGTTGAGGAGCCAGCCGTGAAGGCCATTCTGTTGATCGACCACGGGTCGCGTCGTGACGCCGCCAACCAGATGATGGACTGCATGGCCAACCTGGTCCAGGCGATGGCCGGCCCGGGGATCATCGCCCGCTATGCCCACATGGAGCTCGCCGAGCCGTCGATCGAGCGCGGCATCCGTGCGTGCGTCGAGGCCGGCGCCACCGAGGTCGTCTGCTTTCCCTACATGCTCTCGCCCGGCAAGCATTCCACGGGCGACATCCCGCGCATGGTCAGCGAAGCGGCCGCCACCTTTCCCGAGCTGGTCGTTCGCGTCACCGACGCGTTCGGCGTGCACGAGAAGTTGGCCGAGCTGATCCTCGCCCGCACGAGCACGCCCGTCGTCAACGCGATGACGGCAGACGAGGCGACGCGCTGTTGGCACTCATCCCAGTCCACCACGGCCTGCGGCGACGCCTGCCGCTGCCGCCCCGTGACAAGCATCGTGACGAACCTCACGGCCGACCTCGTGTCGGCCGCCACCACTCCCTAGCACACGCGTCGTCATGACCACCGAAATCGAGACCGCCCGCCCCGCCCTCACGCTCTTCTCCGACGACGAGATCGCTTTTCGCGACGCGGTCGCCGGCTTCGCGGCGGAGGAGGTCAAGCCCCGCGTGCAGGAGATGGAGCGCGCGGCGAAGCTCGATCCGGCGTTGATCAAGCAGTACTTCGAGATGGGGCTGATGGGGATCGAGGTCGCCGAGCAGTACGGCGGCGCGGGCGGCACCTGCACGACTGTCGCGATCGCCGTCGAGGAGATCAGCAAGCACGACGCCGCCGCGGCAATCATCGTGGACGTGCAGAACACCCTCGTCAACTTCCCGATCTCCCGCTACGGCAGCGATGCGCTCAAGGCGAAATACCTGCCTCGCCTCACGAGCGACACGGTCGGCGCCTACGCGCTCAGCGAGCCGGGCTCGGGCTCGGACGCCTTCGGCATGTCGACACGCGCCGAGCAGCGCGGCGACAGCTGGATCCTGACCGGCCGGAAGATGTGGATCACCAACGGCGCCGAGGCGGGCATCTTCGTCGTCTTCGCCAACGCGAATCCGAGCGCCGGCTACAAGGGGATCACAGCGTTCGTCGTCGAGCGCGACTTCAAGGGCTTCTCCGTCGGCAAGAAGGAGGACAAGCTCGGCATCCGCGCGTCGAGCACCACGGAGCTCATCCTCGACGCCGTCGAAGTGCCCGCGGCGAACGTGCTCGGCCCCGTTGGCCAGGGCTACAAGGTGGCGATCGAGACGCTCAACCACGGTCGCATCGGCATCGGCGCGCAGATGATCGGCGTGTCTCAGGGCGCGCTCGCCGCGGCGACGGCATACGTCAAGGAACGGCACCAGTTCGGGAAGGCGCTTGCCGAGTTCCAGGGGATCCAGTTCCAGCTGGCGCAGGCTCGCACTGAAACGGAGGCGGCGCGGCTGATGGTCTACAACGCGGCGCGCCTCACCGACGCGGGCCACGACATCGCGATGGAAGGGGCGATGGCGAAGCTGTTCGCCAGCCAGGTCGCCGAGCGGGTGACGTCGATCTCGCTGGAGCTGTTCGGCGGCTACGGCTACACCACGGACTATCCAGCGGAGAAGTTCTACCGCGACGCCAAGATCGGCGCGATCTACGAGGGGACGAGCAACATGCAGCTCCAGACGATCGCCAAGACGATGCTGAAGTAGCAGTCGGCGACCCGACGGCACGGCGTGACTCCAGCGGCCCCGGCGGGGATTCCAACCCTCTCCGGGGTCGCTCTGTCACATCAGCAGGCACGGATGCCCCGCGCCCCAACCGTCCGGAGATCACATGCGCTCGTCTCTTCCGCGCCACGTCGCCCTTCTGCTGCTCGCCGCCGCTGCCTCCCTGCCCGCGCAACAGCGTGGCGCCGACACCGACGACGCGCGCTGGCTGCAGAACTGCCGCGACGGCTGGAACAGTGACGACCGCGGTCGCGCCTGCGAAGTGCGAAACGTGCCGGTGAAGCTCGTCGGCCGCGCGATCGAGATCGACGGGCAGCAGAACGGCAGCATCCGCGTGCTCGCCTGGGACGGCGATTCGGTGCGCGTCACGGCGCGACTCCAGAGCTCGTCCGAGACGCAGAAGGGTGCCGACGCCCTGTTGGCCGGAGTTCGAGTGACGGCCGACGGGCGACGGGTCAGCGCCGATGGGCCGCGACGCCTCGAGGATCGCGAGAACTGGTCGGTGGGCTACATCGTCATGGTCCCGCGCCGATTCGACCTCACGCTCGACGCGAACAACGGCTCTCTGGGCGTCACCGGCGTGGATGGCAAGCTCGAGCTCCGCACGACGAACGGATCGGTCGCCCTGAGCGATGTGGGAGGCGACGTGCACGCCCACACCCAGAACGGGTCGTTGAACGTGCAGCTGTCTGGGAAGCGCTGGGATGGCCGAGGGCTGGATGCCGAAACGCAGAACGGCTCCGTGCGGCTCTCGCTGCCAGAGGGCTACGCTGCGCTGCTGGAGACGGGGACGGTGAACGGCCGGATCAACACCGAGTTCCCGATCACGGTCCAGGGGCGGATCGGTCGCGAGCTGAGCCTTCCGCTGAATGGTGGCGGGCCGACCATCCGGGCCCGCACGACGAACGGCTCGGTGAGCTTGCTGCGGCGCTGACCCGCTTTCGCTACCGCATCGAGCTTCGCGCAACGAGGCGAACTGCAACTGCTTCACCGCGGAGGACGCCGAGGGGCAGAGGAAAAGCGCAGAGGACTGCTCTTGAATGGGATTGCCGAGTGAGGACACGTGCGCTGGTGAAAGAGGATCGGCCCGGCAGCCAAAAAAACAGGCACAGCGTGGTCACGGATCTCGCCCGATCATCTATCCGTGGCTGTCCTCCGCGCTTTCTCTGCCCCTCCGCGTCCTCCGCGGTGAAGAAGTGGCAGTTCGCCGTTGGCCGGCACGCGAGAGCAGCCGAGCCCACTGGACCATCCATTGCTCGAGGCGGGTACTATCTTCACCCGTCACTACCTCTTCAAGAGAGCAATGTCTCGATGAATCCACGGCTCTGGGCGCTGTTTGGCGTCCTCACTTCCGCGGCGCCGCTTGCCGCGCAGCGCGGTAACCCCACCCCGGCTCGAGCCCCCGGCTCGGCGGCCATCGCGTACGACCGCACTGGCGTCGGTGACACGTCGATGTTCGCGCCGTTGGAGCTCCGCGCGCCGAACGAGATTCGCACCGGCTCCGGTGCCCCTGGCGCGAAGTACTGGCAGAACCATGCAGACTACGACATCAAGGCGTCACTCGACACCGCCGCAAAGACGCTCACTGGCTCCCTGCGGCTTCGCTACACGAACAACTCGCCCGACACGCTGCGCTTCATCTGGATGCAGGTCGAGCAGAACGCCTTCCGCGACAAGTCGCTCAACTCGCTGATCTTCCCGCAGGACTCGCGCTTCGGGGCGCGCGGCTTCGAGGGTGGCGACGCGATCGACCGGCTGGAGCAGACGCTCGGCGGGAGCAAGGGGCGAAAGGTCGCGCTCAAGTCGCGCGTCGAGGGCACGGTCATGAAGCTCGACCTCGCCGAGCCGCTCGCGCCGGGCCGCGTGGCCGTGGTCGACATCGGCTGGCACTTCCTCGTACCCGAGCACGGCGCCGATCGCATGGGTCGCGAGGGTCCGCTCTACGAGATGGCCCAGTGGTATCCACGCGTCAACGTGTACGACGACCTGCGTGGCTGGAACACCGAGCCCTACCTCGGCCAGGGCGAGTTCTATCTCGAGTATGGCGACTACACGGTGGACATCACGCTGCCGGCCGGATACACCGTCGCCAGCACGGGATCATTGGTCAATCCCCGGGACGTGCTGACTCCCACTGTGATCGGCCGGCTCGCCCAGGCTTCCAGGTCCACGACGCCGGTCAACATCATCACCCTCGCCGACCTCAAGTCCGGCGCGGCCCGCCCGCGCACGACGGGGACGATGACATGGCGCTTCGCCGCGAAGAACGTGCGCGACGTCGCCTGGGCCGCGTCGCCGGAATACCTCTGGGACGCGTCGAGCTGGAACGGCATCATCGCGCAGGCCTACTACCGCCCCACGGCGATCGACCCGTGGAAGGATGCCGCGGATCAGACGCGGATGTCGCTCGACGAGTACTCCACGCGATGGTTCAAGTATCCGTGGCCGCAGATGAGCGCGGTCGAGGGGCCGATCAGCGGCATGGAGTACCCCATGCTCGTCATGGAGGCCAAGAGCGACGACAAGTACGACCTCTACAACGTCGTCACGCACGAGATCGGGCATAACTGGTTCCCCATGATCGTGGGCTCCAACGAGCGCGTCCACATGTGGCAGGACGAGGGGTTCAACACCTTCATCAACACGTTCAGCGAGGGTCGTCGCTATCCGGAGAAGGGCGATCAGCCGGCGCGTACGCGGGGCGAGCGGCAGCAGGTCGAGGGCGCGATGAAGGTGGGCGCCGACGTCCCGATCGACGTCATGCCGGACCGGATCGACCCGCGCCTCCTCGGCCTCGCGGCCTACGTGAAGCCGAGCGTGGGGCTGAGCCTGCTGCGAGAGGAGATCATGGGTCCCGCCGCGTTCGATGACGCGTTCCGGACCTACATCCAGCGCTGGGCCTACAAGCATCCCACGCCGGCCGACTTCTATCGCACGATGGAGGATGTGGGCGGCAAGCGGCTCGACTGGTTCTGGCGCGAGTGGTTCCAGGAGAATCCGCGCTTCGACCAGGCGATCGACACAGTCGTGACCAAGCAGCAGAACGGTGCACAGAGCGTTGCCGTGCTCTATGGCAATCGCGCGCGTGGCGTGCTGCCGATCCATGCGCGCTTCTCGTTCAGTGACGGCTCGACCGAGCGGTTCGACTATCCGGCGGAGGTCTGGAGCACCAACACAACACACTACCTGCGCACCTACACATTCAAGGGAAAGACGCTCACCGGGATCGAGCTCGACCCCGACAATCGTCTCCTGGACATCGACCGCACGAACAACCGCTGGGGCACGCCAGCGACGGCAACGACGCCATAGCGGACCCGAGGGCCATTTACGAAATGGACCCGTCGAGAATTCTCTCGATGGGTCCATTTCGCATCCATTCGGGTCCCTGCAGAGTGCTCGAAACAGCGTGCTCATCTTGAGTGGCAATATTTTTGCGCCAAGGGCGCATTGAGTCGAACTCCTCGGAGGAACCCGCGATGTGGCTCGATGTCGTGCCGCAACTCGCGGCAGAACAGCAACAGCCCCCACACACGTCGCCGACATTGGCTCGGCATTCCGGCAGACCGGCCTGGGCTTCATGACGGACGAGCGTCGTTTCGAGGAGCTGCTCGCCGAGTTCGAGCGGGTCGGGGTGGATAGCAACAGCTTCCCGGCTGGGATCACTGTGCGACGCGAGGACGCCATGCGGATCCTGCGCACTCTGGAGAACGGCGCCGGTCCCGCAGCCTTCCTGGCCCGCATCCGCGAGGAGCAGATGGCGACGCGGGGATCCGACGGGGACGAACACACGATGATGCACGAGTGATGGCATGATCGTGGCCTGATCGCCCCGTAAATCAGGGCGCCAGAACTCGCTCAGTCTGGTCGCCCAGCGCCGTGGCGATCGCGTCCAGCTCCTCTACCAACGCCGGTCCGAAGTAGTGGGCCAGCTCCACACGCGCCATCTCGTACGCGGTCGGTCCCTCGCCCAGGCACACCAGCGAGCCATCGACCAGCTCGTCGGCGCAGAGCAGCGCCCCCTCCCCGAATGTCACCGGGAAGAGCGTGCTCACCATCGGCTTGAGCTCGTGGAAGTCCTCGCCCCCACTCAGCGCGAAGCTGTGCAGCAGGCAGCCTCGGCCACGGCGATTGAGGAAGACGCACGCGCCATCCAACACGGCAGTGCGCGTCGACCGCCCGCTCGGAAAATCCGGATCGTTCGTCATGGCCGACTCGAACCAGTGCTCGGGCGCGACGCCGACGAGCGGCTCGAGCTCACTTGCGCGCGCCAGGATCAGGTCGCGTTGCGCCACGTCCACGTCCACGCCGTACTGGCAGCAGCTGTCGCCGCACGACGCGCAGGCCATGCAGTGGCCGAAGTAGCGGCGCGTGAAGATGGCCCCATCGACAGCGCTGACGGAGGGGGCGCCCGCCCGCGCGACGTACGTGTGGGCAAGCGCGTGGAGCACGATCAGGCCGCGCTCGGGTCCTCGGCGCCTCCAGGCGGCGGCGCAGCCTCATCACCCGGAGCGCGCGGGACCGCAGCGCCACGACGGCGGCCCCGTCCCCGCCGCTTGGCTCCCTTCGCCGCTCCCTTGCTGGGCGACTCGCCTCCCCCCTCACTGCGTCGCGCGACCGACTGTCGGCAGGCTTCGAGCACCGCCTCGAGCGCCTCGATGCCGTCGTCCGTCGCCTCCAGAAAGAGATCGTGGACGACCGACTCGGCCTTCTCGAGCTGCTTCACCAGCGCGAGCGCCAACGGGCGACTCGGCATCGTGCCGCATAGCTTCGCGTCGATGCGATTGCCGGCTGGCCGACGGAGCACGATCACCGCACCCTGCCTACCGGGCTGCAGAAAATACGGCGACTTGCTCGTGGTGGTCGTACGGGGCCGCTTCTTCGCGGGCCGACGCTTCTTCTCTGTCATGGCACGGGCGTTCGCGTGAGCACGAAGTAAACGTATGCCG
>JAYUTY010000012.1:0-7644 GCA_043754875.1 Gemmatimonadota bacterium | reverse complement strand
GACGAAACGGGGAGGCCGGCAGTCTTGCCGGCATCCCCGTCGGTGGCGCAGTAGAGCGAGCAGCGCACCCCCTGCCCCGAATATTTCGCCAGGGTGGCCCCCGTCGCGAACGTCTCGTCGTCCGGGTGGGCGAAGATGGCGGCGAGGGCGCGTGTCACGCGGGACGAACCAGCGCGGTCCCTAGCTGCGGCGGCCGCCGCCCAGCAGGCGGACGATCGCGAGGAACATGTTGAGCAGGTCCAGATAGATCGTCACCGCGGCCGGCACGTAGTCGTCCGGGCCGAACTGCCCCGAGCGCAGCAGGCGCCAGGTGTCGAAGACGAGCAGTCCGCTGAACACCAGCACCGTGGCACCGGCGATCCAGAGCGAACCGATCTGGCTCTGGAAGAAGAAGTTGAGGAACACGCTGGCGATCAGCACCCACAGCCCGACGATGAAGAAGCTGCCCCAGGCGCTGAAGTCGCGCTTGCTGACCGCGGCGTAGAGCGAGAGCACGCCGAAGGTGGTCAGCGTGAGGATACCGGCCTGCCCGATCACCCCCGGCGTTCGCGACTCGGCGAACGCGAGGAAGGGGGCGATGAAGATCCCCTCGATGAACGTGAAGATCAGGGTGAGGATGATGTTCTTCGGGAACGACCGGCGCGCCTGCATGGCCATCCAGAGCGGCGCGAACATCGCGATCATCGTGATGAACGGATGCTGCGCGACCGCGTTGAAGACGCTCGGCTGCGACAGGCAGAACGCCGTGCCGAGCACGGTGACGATGACGCTGATGAAGACAAGGCCGTAGGTGCGGCGAACGAGTGTCGCGCGCTCCTCGCCCGTCCGAACGAGTGTCCCCTGGTATGAGACGCCCATGGAGTGAAGCTCCGTTGAAGTGTTGGGGAAATATACCCCGCTACCGCTTCCGAAGCTCCACGTTGCCGTTCACCGTGGACAGCCGGATGTGGCGGCCCCCCTTGCCGAGTGTGGCGCGCAGGTGCCGCGGATCGATTCGACCAGTCATCGTGACCGGCCAGTCGGTGGAGAAGCGGCCGTTGACCGTGCGCAACTCGATGTCGGCGTCGATGTCGCCCGTGAACTCGGCGACGACGCTCCCATTCACCGAGCGGAACTCCAGGTCCTCCGACCCCTCCAGCCGGCCCATGATCGCGCGGACGCTCCCATTGACCGTGCTCGCCTCGACGGGGCCGCCGGTGCTCACCGCGTCCACGCCGCCGTTGACGGAGCCGGCGCGTACCTCGCTCGTGGCGCCGTCCACGCTCACGCCGCCGTTCACCGACCAGGCGCCGACACGCACGCCGCGGGGCACGCGAACCTCGAAGTCCACGGAGACGTCGTTGTTCCGGTTGCGATAGCGGTCGTTGTCGTTGTGCGACTCGTAGCTGCTCTCGGCGCAGCTCGCGTTCTCCGTCCAGAAGGCGCAGACGAGGATGCTGCCGTCGGCGGCACGCTTCGTCTCGATCCGGACCTTCTTCGGGTCGCCGCGACGCCACTCCTTGGTCGCGGTGATCTCGACCCGGTCGCTCGACGAGGCGCGGACGCGGATCGCGCCGTTCAGGTTGCGGACGCGGATCCACTGGCCCGCCGGAACGCGCTCGTTGAGAGTGAAGGCGTCACGCTGCGTCTGCCGCTCCTGTGCAGCGAGCGTGGCGGGCAGGAGGAGCAGGGCGGCGAACAGCGTCGGATGCAGCTTCGGCATGTGGGCTCGGGAGAACGGGTGCGCCCGCGACTAGCGGCGTCCCTTGGTGGAGAGGGTGATCTCGCCGCTGAACGTCTCGGCGATGATGCGGGCGGAGCCGCGACCGACGGTGAAGTTGATGCGCTTGGAGTGCGAGGCACCGATGCCGTGCTCACCGGCCTTGAGGGTGATCGGGAAATCGCTCTCGATCGCCCCATTGAAGGTCGAGATGCTCAGCTCGGCACCGAAATCGGGCGGCAGGTTCAGGTGCAACTCTCCTGAGTGCGTGTTGAACTCGTAGCGCCCCGCGTCGAGGATCTGCCCACCAAAGACGATCTCGCCACTCGTGGTGTGGGCACGCACCTGCTTCGCGACGATCTGCGCGAGGTCGATGTCGCCGCTCACGGACTCGGCTTCCACGTCGCCGTGCACGTCGCTCAGGCGGACGTCGCCACTGATGGAGCGGATCCCCACGTCGCCCCGGATCCCCTGTACGGTGATGTCGCCCGAAAGCGCCTCGATCTCCAGCCGAGTCGCGTCTCGCACGTCGACGTCGCCGCTCTGCACGTGCGCCTCCACCTCGCCACGCACGCCGCGCACACTCACGGAGCCGCTCCAGCTGTTCGCGACGACACGAGTCCCGACAGGGACGCTCACCTCGAAGCGGCCGTCGCTGCAGCCGCGCCCCGAGGCCGGCTCGAGCACGGCGCGACCGCCGGTACTGGTGAAGCGGATGGCGCCGCTCTCGGTGCGGGCTCGCACCCGGAGCTCGTTGCGGTCGGAGGCGGTCACGATCACGGCGCCGCCAGGGCAGGTGACGCTGAGCGTGCCGCGCGCATCGAAGGCGACGGTGGTGTCGAGCGAGCCGGCTCGACCGCGCTCCTCCCGCTCGAGCTCGCGCCGACGGTCGCGGAGGGCGCTCTGGGCATCGCGCCGCGCCTGGGCCTGGTCGCGCAGCGCCTGCTCGCGCTCGCGCTGCGTCTGGTCACGATCGCGTTGCGCCTCGTCGCGCTCGCGCTGAAGACGATCCCGCTCCTGCTCGGCGCGCTGACGTTCGCGCTCGCGTTCCGTGGTGCTGGACTGGCTCCGCGCAATCGGTGCCGCGAGCGCGAGCGCCGCGACAGCGATGACGAATGGTCGATACATGGCGGTTCCCATTGGGTGCGACCTCAGGTGCGAGCGGGCAGTGATGCAACTGTCCGCAGCAGCTCGACCTTCTTGTCGAGCGAGCGGTTGAGCTGAGTGGCGAGGAAGCCGCTGGCGGGATCCTTGGCCAGTGCGGCCCGACTCTGGGCGATGGCCGAGTCGATCACGGCGAGGCTCTGCTCGAGCACGGCCACCGTGGCCGGGTCGAGCTGCGTGCGTCGCTCGCGGACGATCTTGCGAAGCGTGCGAATCTCGCCGGCGTAGAGCGGATCCACGGCGTTCGGCTGCGGCGCCGTGCTCGCCAGCCGCACGGAGCTGGTCATCGACCGGGGGACGACGGGGCTCTCGGAGTGCAGCGGCGCGGACCGGGTGGACGAGAGTGTCGTCGCGGCGATCGTGCTCCGGTCCGCTGTGGCCACGGCGCTGACTACCGCGGTCGGCGCGGCGCTGCCCAGCGAGTCGAGTGTCGGCGTCGCAGCGGGGGTCGGAAAGGTGGCGGGCGTAGCTGAGACGGAAGCGACCTGCGTGCGGGCTGCAACCGGCGAGAGGGCGGCGCGTGTCATGTAGTGCGTGACGCCGGCCGTGATGGTGACGAGCGCGGCCGCCGCGAGCGCCGGACGGAGCCAGCGGCGGCGGAGCGCGGTGACTCGAGCGGTGCGTGGTGACTCGAGCGGCACGACGCGGGCGTCGATGCGCCGGGCGATTCCGTCCCACAGATCGCGCGACGGCACGAGGAGCGGCAGCGCCGCCGCGTCGTGGCGGATGGCAGCGAGATCGGCGAGCAGCTGGCTGCAGCTGACGCACGAGCTGGCGTGCAGCTCGACGGCGGCGCGCAGCGCATCGGGCGCGTCGTCGTCCAGGTAGTCCGCGAGCGCCTCGGCGACCCCGTCACAATCCAGTGGCGTATCGAAATCGAATGTGCTCATCGCGACAATGCCTCCCTCAACAGCATTCTGGCGCGGTGCAGCTGCGCCTTGGTGGCCCCGGTGGTCACGCCGAGCATCTCGGCGATCTCTTCGTGCTTGTAGCCTTCCACGTCGTGCAGGGTGAAGACGCGTCGTGCACCGTTGGGCAGCTTGTTGATCGCCCACTCCAGATCCATCCGGTCTCCGGGAGCCAGCGGGCGCCCCGGCAGCGCGGCAATCGTCTCGCCGTCGTCGTCGTTCTCGAACCGGGCCCGCTGCCGCCCGTCGGTCTTCCGTTCGTTCAGCACCACGTTGACGGTAAGGCGGTGCAGCCAGGTGCCGAACGCGCTCTCGCCGCGAAACAGGTGCAGCTTCTCCCAGGCCCGGACGAAGACGTCCTGCGTCAGCTCCTCGGCCCGCACCCGGTCGGCGACCATGCGGGCGCAGAGCGAGTAGACCCGCGACACGTGAGCGCCGTAGAGGCGTTCGAACGCACGACGATCTCCCGCAGCCGCGAGTGCCACGTCCGGATCGGCTCCGGACAAGGCCGAGGGGGTTGTCGTTTCAGGTTGGGCCACTGCCGTCATTGGTCGTCATCCGGGTCTCCCATCGTGCACTGGATGGGATGGTGGGATGACCCAGAAGGTTTGAACCGGAAGTCATGCGTTCTGGGGATCGGGGCTGAGCTGGGCGCTGAAGCGGGCGACGAGGGGCGCGAGCTCGTCGATGTCGTGGATCACCGCGTCGGCACCGCTCGCCTCCATCTCGGCACGCGAGAAGGCGCCCCACGTCACGGCGACCGTGTAGACGCCAGCGGCGCGACCCGACTCGACGTCGTGCGGCGAGTCGCCGACGAAGAGCGCCTGCTCGCGCGGCACGTTCAGGAGGGCGAGGGCACGCTCCACCGGCTCCCTGTGCGGCTTGTGGTTGGTGCAGCTGTCGCAGCCGACGAGCACGGGGAAATCCGCGTCGAGGCCGACCAGCTCGAGGGCGCGCTTCGCGAGCCAGTCCGACTTGCTCGTGACGACGGCGAGCGGATGGCCGGCTGCGGCGAAGGTGTGGATCACGCCGACGATGCCATCGTAGGCGCGCATGAGCCGGTCGTGATTGGCGAGCTGGTACTCGCGATAGCGGCCGATGAGCCGCTCGACCTCCGCCTCGTCACCGGTGAACTGGCGGAACGCAGTCGCGAGCGGGCGACCGATGCCGGCGCGCCACTCCTCGTCGCTCGGCGCGCGCCCTTCGAAGCCGATGAAGGCGTGTCGGGCCGAGTCGATGATCAGCTCGATGGAGTCGACGAGCGTGCCATCGAGGTCGAACAGCAGGGCAGGGAGTCGCACGTGGGGTGGGCGGACGTGGTGCGCTCGCAGCGGGTCGCGAGCCGTTCTCGCGATTGCGGAGCGCGACGGTATAATACCGACGCCGGCCCGCGCGGGCGCCGTCGTGCCCCTTCGACAGACTTCCCCGACTTCCATACCTCATAGCCGCATGCGATCACTGAAGTCGCTCTCCCCGCGCGCGCTGGGCGCCGCGGCCCTCTTCGCCACGCTCGCCTGTCATGCCTCCACTCCGGCGACGGAGGCGGGCAGCACCGCCGCCAGTGCCGCCAGCTCGAGCGCGATGCCGGCCAGCAGTGGTCCGGCCGTGCAGGCCGCGACGATGGAGCAGGCGGGCGAGTACCTGACGATCGTCGGCAGCTGCAACGACTGCCACACGCAGGGCTGGTCGGAGAGCGGCGGGAAGATCCCGCCCGCCGACCGGTTCGCCGGCCTGAACCTCGGCTTCCGCGGGCCGTGGGGGACGTCGTACGGCAAGAATCTGCGGACCATCACCCAGCGCCAGACCGAGGACCGCTGGGTGGAGACGCTGCGGACGGCGGACGGCGGCGACGGCAAGCCGCCGATGCCGTGGTGGAACATGGCGATGATGAGCGACCGCGACCTGCGCGCGATGTACCGCTACATCAAGTCGCTCGGCCCCAAGCCGAACGGCGTGCCGCGCGGTCTGCCGCCGGGCAAGGAGCCGACGGGCCCGTTCATCTGGGTGTCGCCGCAGCCGCAGAGTCCGAGCAAGTCGGGCGCATGACGAATCTCGCGCCGCGCCGCCGCCCATAATGCGCGACATGAGGCGCGACTCGATCCGCGCGGCGGTCGCGCTCGTGGTCTTCGCAGGCCTGCTGACGGCGGGTGCGCGGCGCATCGGGCCGGCACCGGCGCTCGGCCCTTTCCTGGAGCCGGCGCACGGCGCGTGGTCGCTGGCCCGCTCGGCGACCATGGCGCGCGGGACGGATGCGCGCCTCATGCGGCTGGGCAATGACGTGACGGTGGTGTACGACGACCGCGCGGTGCCGCACATCTTCGCCACCACCGAAGAGGACGCGTATCGAGCCCTGGGTTACGTGGTGGCGCGCGACCGGCTGTTCCAGCTTTCGCTGCAGACGCTCGCAGCGACGGGGCGGCTGACGGAGATCGCCGGCGCCCGCGCACTGGTGCTCGACCGCGAGATGCGCGGGCTCGGGCTGCCGCGAGCAGCGGAGCGCGCCATGGCAGCGATGCCCGACAGCGCGCGCGAGATGCGTTTCACGCGCGCCTACGCCGATGGCGTGAATGCCTACATGGAGCAGGCTCCGCCGAGCGAGCTGCCGCTCGAGTTCCGCCTCACGGGCACGCGCCCCGAGCCGTGGACGCCGATCGACTCGTACCACCTGTTCAACCGGATGGGCTACACGCTCGCGTACCTCGCGGTGGAGCACGACCGCGCCGCGGCCGCGGCACGCGTCGGCACCGTGGCGGCAGCGGCGCTCTTCCCGGACAGCATGCCGCTCCAGGAACCCATCCAGCCGAATGGCCAGACGGCGCCGCGCCCCGATTTCAAGACGCTCCCGGCTCCGGGCGCGCCGGACAGCACGGCGGCGCTGCTCGCTGCGGCGACGGATGCGTTTCTCCCGTCGCGAACACTCGCGAGCGCCGCGGCGCGCGACGAGCCGCTCACGATGGCGAGCAACAACTGGGCGGTGTCGCCGCGTCGCTCGGCGAACGGTCACGCGCTGCTCGCCGGCGATCCGCATCTTGACCTCTCGCTGCCGTCCATCTGGTACGAGGTGCACCTCGTCGTGCCCGGCGTGATGGATGTCTACGGCGTGACGATCCCCGGTGCGCCCGGCGTGGTGATCGGCTTCAACCGCGACGTCGCCTGGACGTTCACGAACACGGGTGTCGACGTGGTGGACTACTACGCCGAGCAGGTGGACGACGACGCGCATCCGACGCGCTATCGGCTGGACGGCGCGTGGCGGTCGCTCGAGCAGCGCGTCGAGCGCTATCGTGGCCAGCATGGCGAGACGGTGGCGACCGACACGCTGTACTTCACGCACCGTGGCCCGATGCAGCGCGTACGCGGACGCTGGCTCTCGATGCGCTGGACCGTGCTCGAGGCGGGTCGCGAGATCGCCGCGTTTCACGACATCGCGCACGCGCGCTCGACGGCCGAGCTCGAGGACATGATGGCGCGCTCGTATCAGGCGCCCGCGCAGAACATGCTCGCCGCCGATCGGGCTGGCCACATCGGCATCCGCTCTAACGCGCGGTTTCCCGTGCGCCCCGCCGATGGCAGCGGCGGTGTCGTGCGGGACGGCACGCGCTCGGCGAGCGACTGGACGGGACAGCTCCCGGTGAGCGACTTCCCCCAGTCGTTTGATCCGGCGCAGGGCTACCTCGCGTCGGCAAACCAGCAGCCGATCGACCCGCGCGCGGCGCACGGCTGGTGGGGCGGTTCGTACGATCAATGGCGCGCGCTGCGCATCAACGTCCTGCTGCGTGCCGACTCGGCCGTCACGCCAGATGCGATGCGCCGCTACCAGACGGACGCTGGCAGCGCGCGCGCCGATCTGTTCGTGCCGTACTTCCTCTCGGC
>JAYUTY010000011.1:0-7674 GCA_043754875.1 Gemmatimonadota bacterium | reverse complement strand
CGCCACGGCCGGCCTTTCGCGCGCTCAGCCGGCTACTGCGCCAACAACGCTACGTGGCGCCGGCCGCCGGATCATGCACGGCGGACGACGCGGGGCACGCGAGCGGCGAGGCGTGCCGGAAGGGGCGGTACACGGGGAGGTAGCTGGCGGGAGGGGGTTGGAAGAGGCATCTTCGGAATTGGTACCTCAACTGCCGCTGCAGTACACGGGTAACTGCGTATGACACGGTACTCGGACTGGCATAACGGCCCCTGGAATGCAGGGCTGTTCGTGGACGATTTCGCTGCCGCTCTTCAGACGCTGTCCGAGGTCGCATGAGGTAGAAACGAGTCGTGGCCCGGCAGGTGATCCCCCGCGCGATCTTGCCAGGCATTCTAGGGGCCGTTATGCCAGTCCTAGTACCGTGTCATACGCAGTTACCCCAGGACTGCAGTGGCCTTTCCGCTCCCGCTTCAGCCACCCCTCCACTTCACGGTGCCTCCCATGCTTCCGCCGTGCATCATCTGCGGCGACCGCGTCCATCTGTTGCCTCGCGATGTCCGTGCGCTCTGCCGGCGCCCGGCATGCCAGTGGACGTTCAACAGCACGCCGACCCACGCGCGCTGCCGATTGTGTGAGCGACCACTGACGTCGAAGCAGTTCGGCCCTCGCCTGTGTGATGACGCGGACTGTCAGCGACGCGTGGCGGCTGAGCGACGCGCGGAGCAGATGCGGCGGTGGCACGAGGCGCGCGAGCGGTTCGAGCGGCGGGCCAGCGGCGTGCGGTCGGCAACGGCGCCGTCGCTCGGCGTGAACGACCCGGACGGCTACGATCTCGCGCGGGTGCCCTATCTACCAAACCGGACGACCAGGCTTCCGGCACGTCGGCGCGCGGCGTACGTGGTGCACCTGCGCGAGACCGTCGCCCAGGCGTTCGCGGAGCGTGCGGGAGGCGTGGAGTCGCCCGACTTCGATCTCCAGCACGACCAGCGGTACAACGTTGCCGCGCCGAGCGAGGCGATCGGGGTCGTGCTCGGGCGGGGCTGCGCACAGTGCCGCGGCGCCTGCTGTCCGCAGGGCGGGACGCGGGCATTCATCGACGCGCCGACAATCGCCCGTTATCTGGCACAGCACCCGACAGCCACCGAGGAGGAAGTCGTCGCGGCGTACCTGGGGTACCTCGGCATGCGCACGATCGCCGAAGGGTGTGTGAACCAGAGTGCGCGCGGCTGCACGCTCCCACGCGAGATGCGCTCGACGATCTGCAACAACTTCCTGTGTGGTGGGCTGCGCGAGCTGGTCGGTCGGCTCGTGGAGCGCGACATCGGCCAGCAGGATCCCCGGGTGTTCTACCAGGCCGGTGTAGACGACGAGGCACACTTCGCATTCGTGGATCTGCGCGACGTGCGCATCGTGCGACGGCGCGCGAGCAGGATCGCGACAGATGCTCTGGACGCCGACGCGCCAAGATCGTAGTCTGTCAGCCGCGGGAGCGCCCCGCGCACGAGCTCGGTCGTACAGCTGGACGTTCAGGTCAGGAGCGATGATGGCGGTCATTCCCACGCATAAGGACTGGATGAGCCGCACGGCGCTCGGCTTCTCCAAGCCGAGGAGCAGCGAGCTCAAATTGGTGGACGATGCGCTGCTCAACTTCGCGCGTGAGCGCAACGGCACCGCACTCCAGGCGCTCGACGAGACGTGGCGTGGCTGGAAGCGCACCAAGGTGCCGAGCTGGCAGGCGTCGGAGCGCAACAAGGGCGGCATCCTGGTGCAGCTCGACGAGGGGATCCGCGAGCGACTCGGCCCGCTTGCAGGCGGCGTGGCGATGTCGCCGGCAGAGCGCGAGGCGCTCGCCTACATGGAGCGCGAGCGCCGGAAGGCGGTGCACACGCTGTTCGTGGGGCGGAAGGTCAAGTTCAAGGGCCGCCAAGCGGTGCGCGAGGCGAAGAAGGAGCTGGAGTCGCTCGACAAGGCGGGACGCGAACTGCTCTCGGCCACGGGAGTCACGAGCTCCAGTACGAAATCGGCCGCCAGCTCCGCGAGCTCGGCCAGCAGGGGGAGCTCCAGCGCGAGCGGTGCGAGCGGCATCGTGAAGTCGATGGGTGGTGGTCCGCTCGTGGACGCGAAGAATGCCGTGGACAAGATGCTCGCCGACTTCTTCGACGTCGCCGCGATCGACGTGATCAAGCCGATGCTGATGAGCATGTTCGGCATGGACATCGTCGCGACGATGATCCCGATCGTGGGCCACCTCTCGGGCGCCGGCTCGGTGCTCGTCTCGTGGGGCAAGGTGGGGAAGGCGAAGTACTCGGAGGTGACGAACCGGAATCATCGCGCCTTCGTCGGCGGCAAGGACAGCGACGCCGAACGAGCGTTCGCCAAGCTCGAGCGACTGATGCAGGGCGAGGTGAACACCGCGATCATGACGGCGGGGATCAAGACGACGTCATTCGCCGCGAAGTCGCTGCTCGTTCTGGCCGACGGCGGAGTGATCAGCGGCCCCGCGGTGGGCGCGGCCGAGGCACTCGCGACGGTCACGCAGAAGATCTACGACGTGGCGACAGAGTACAAGGAGACCAAGCGCGCGAATCTGGTCCTCTCGGATCCGCGGAAGCTCGACTGGACGCTGTTCGACGAGTACCCGCTGCTCGCTGCCTACATGCTGTCGTGTTCCACGCTCAGTGATGTCGTCAACATGTCACGCGTGGAGTTCGGTGGCCACGGTTGGATGGACGACATCGAGTGGATGAAGCGCACGCACATCGATCCGATGCGCGAGAGCTCCCGCATGCTGATCGAGAAGTCGCTGTTCGAGGTCGATGGGCTGATGCCGCTGGTGGCCCGGCACGACACGATCGTCAAGAAGGCGAAGATGACCTTCTCGACGTTGAAGGACCCGAGCGGAGCGGTGCTCAAGAAGTTCTGACCACCGCTCCGCTCCGCCGAGACGGGCCTAGTGTCGGATTGCGAAGAACCAGGCGCCGATCACCGGTCCGCGTGGGCCACGCCCAGGAGCGGGGGGCGGCGTACCCGGCGCTGGAGTGGGGGCCGGCCCGTACTCCGGCTGGAAGAGATACGCGACGTGGCTCACCGGATCGACGGCGATCGTCTTGGCGCTGCGCATCGTCGTCACCGTCGCGACGACCGAGTACTTGTCGGGTGCATCCTGGTGCGCGATGGTGACAGTACCGTCCCGCCCTGACGGGATGTAGATCAGCTTCTCGGCCGGGTCGAAGCCGAGCGCGTCGACGCCGTCGCCGTTCGCGATCGTCGCGACGACCTTGCCCGAGGTGCCGTCCACCACCACCGACGTCCGGCCGCAGCCGGCGAAGATGCGGTCGGTGCTGCGGTCGTAGGCGATGCCGGTCGGGCTCTCGCACGGCGCCAGGGGCCACGAGGCGAGGACCTTCATCGAGCGGCCGTCGAGCACCTGGATGGTGTTCTTGCTCTCGTTGTTGACGAAGATGCGCCCCTTGCCGTCGCCGACAGCGCCCTCGGGCGCGTTGTCCTCAAGCTCCGCCGAGCCGACGATGGCGCCAGTGGAGGGATCGAGCGCCACGGCGGTGCCGATCGGGCGACTGTGGTTGGTGAGGATGACGCGGTCGCTGCCCTCGTCGTACGCGATGCCATCGAGACCGCCGACTGGCACCTTCACCCGAGAGATCGGCGCGAGAGTGGCAGCGTCGAACACCGTGACGGTGGAGTCGCCGCCGTTGGTGGTGAAGCCGCGGTGCGTTCGGGGCACCAGTGCGATGCCGTGCGTGCGCGGCGTGTCGGGGATGTCACCGATGATCTTGCCCGTGCGCCCGTCGACGACCATGACATGCGTGCCGCGCGAGATGAAGACGCGGCCGGTGCCCGGCTCCGCCGTGAGGTAGTCGGTGCCGCCGTCGCCGCCGATGCTGTACTTGGTGGCGGTGAAGGTCTGGGCAGGGAGGGCAGCCGGCGCGACGGCGACGGACGCGAGGACGAGCGTCGCACGAAGTGTTGAAGCACGCATCACGAATCTCCGTCGAGGACTTGAAGCAGGACCTGGTTCCGAAATCACGGCCCGACGAGCACGGTCGGCGCGCCAATCATGATCATCCCGCCATGGGCGGTGGGGTCCATCATCCGAGCCAACGGCCGGCCACCGACGAGGACGGTCGGCGAGCCCATGATGATCACGTCCGGCGGCCCGACGCACATGCACATGCTCCCCATTGGCGCCGCAGGCATCATGGCGATCATGACAGTGGGCAGCCCGGGGGGCATGACCGGTCCGCCGACGTGTGGAATTGGAGGGACTCCGGGAGTGAGCATGGGGCACATGTGCATGTCCCCAGCACGGGCGGCGGGCATCGGCATGGGTCAGCCTCCTCCGGCGGGAGTCGTGGCAGGTTTCGCGGCTGCGAGGACGGCGTCGTGCTGCTCGCGCTGGGCGTCGAAGTGCTGGCGCGACAGCTGGAGCGTGGTCTCCCAGCCGCCAAGGTGGGCGACGATCCCGAGCGCCTGCTGCACGTACATGTCCAACAGCGCGTCGAAGCTGGCCGGCTCGGTGGCCGCGGCCATGACGACGGCGGTGCTGGCGAGCGTGCAGTGAATTCCGGCTGGTGGTGAAACGGTGGTGATGTCAGACGGGGCCACGCTGCCACTGGTGAAGAAGACGGCGCCGGCGACGCTGCCGGCTGGGCTGTCCATGCCGGCCTTCTCTGCGGCGGCCCAGGCGGCGCGCCGATGGTCGTCGTCCGGGGCGGCGATCCATCGTTCGACCGCGGCCAACGCGTCGACGACGGCGGGCGCGGGCGCAGGCTGCCCGGGCAGTTGGAGCGCGTGACGAGCGGCGGTCATTCCCCACCACACGCCCTCGCGCGGCGGAAGGGCGCACGCGAGAAGACGACACGCGGCCGCGCCCTGGCCGCCGCGCTGGAGCGCGCTGACGAGCCGTTCTGGATCTGATGCTCCGGCGGCCGCAGCTTCGGGATGAATGGCGCGGGCAGCCGACAGCGCCTCGTCATCGAGCACCGCGCGCCCGACGAGCCACGCAAGCGACGGCGCGAACACGACGGGCGCCAGTGCGGTGCCGGTACCTCCGGCGGCATTGGGGGCAGTCATCAGTTGATCATGGTGATGCCACCCTTGAGCATGAGCGTCGCGTCGCCGCTGACCTGCGTCATGGGCGCCTTGACCTGCACCATACCGGTTCCCTGCACGCTCACCTTCACTCCCTTCACTTCGGCCTGGGTCTGCGCGTCAACGCTCACCTGCATCCCCTTGATCGTGATTCCCGTGGTGCTGATCTCGATGGTGTTCGAGCCGACCTTGAGAGTGATCTTGTTCATCGCCTCGAGGGTGATCGTTCCCAACGAGGCCGTCATCTTGATGTTTCCGGTCTTCACCACCGTTTCGAGGTGGCCCTGCGAGACCTCGAGTGAATCGCTGCCCTGCTTGATCAGCGCGGTTCGATCACCCGTGTCGATCGTCGTGGTCTGATCGCCATCAACCACGAGGAAGTGCTGGTTGCCCTTCTTGTTGGCCATCTGCTGTTGACCTTCCGATACCAGCAGGTCCTGATTGCCGAGCTTGACGGCGATGTTCTGATTCCCCTCGAACGCGAGCACGTTCTGGTTTCCCTTCTTCACCTGGATCACCTGGTCGCCCTCGGTGATCGTCATGGTGTGGTTGTGCTGAATCGTCTCGGTGCGATCGTGGCCCGTGGTCCACGTCTCGTCGACCTTCACCTTGACCTGCAGATTCTTTTCCGCCTGAAGGAACACCTGCTCGTCGCCCTTCTTGTCTTCGAAGCGCAGCTCGTTGAAGTTGTCGGCGGTCCCACCAAGCGTGCGCGACTTCCACCCGCTCTGCGTCTTGTTGGCCGGCAAGGCGTACGGTGGCTTGTGCGTGCTGTTGTAGACGCGCCCCGTGACAATCGGCCGCGCCGGATCCCCCTCGAGATACTCGACGAGCACTTCCTGACCAATGCGCGGCAGCTGCACGAAGCCCCATGCCGCGCCGGCCCACACGCTGGCCACGTGCACGCGATGCTTCGACTTGCCCTCGGCTCCAACCCCACGATCCCACGGGAACTCGAGCAGCACACGACCGTCGGCGTCCACGTCGATCTGCGCGTCGCCACCGGCACCGACGATCTTGGCCGTGTGCGTCCCACGCACCGAGGGCAGCGGCGTGCTGCGCGGCATGCGTAGAAAGGTCGCCACGGGAATGGCGGTGAACGTACTGGTGACGCCGAACGACTGAGAGGTACCGGCGAGCACGTCGCCGCCCTCTGCCTTCTGCGTCACCTTCAGCAGGTGAAACTCCGCACCGCCAGCCCCGAATGGCGCACCAGTCAGCTTGACGCGCGTACCTGCCTGCAGGGAAGCCGAGTTGCTCTCGCCATGCAGCTGGTCGAAGGCCGACTCGAGGATCTCGATGCGGCGCACCGATTCGATCGCGCTCTCTCGCGGCGGAATGTCACCGAGGAAATCGAAGGCTACGCCTCGCGCTCCCGCACTCACGCTGTCGGAGCTCCCGATGTTGGCGGCTCGCAGCGGATCGTGGTCCGTCACTGACGACGTCGCCGAGTGCACGGCGAACTCGCGCGACGTCAGCCGCACTGAGTCAACTTCGAACTGCCCTCCCGCCGCGTTCGTGCTGATCTTGAGCGATGGCAGGATACCGGCCGGAATGGACCCGCCAAACGAGTCGCTGAAGACGAGCGTGTGCGCGCTCGCCGTGTGCTCGAAGGTGTAGTAGAGTCCCGCCTCCTCCAGCAGACGAGAGACGAAGGCGAAGTCCGTCTCGCGATACTGGACGACGTACGGGATCGGCGACGGCGGCGATTGAACACGCAGCTTGACGTCCGTCACCCCTGCATCCTTGCATACCTTCTCGACGATGTCGAGCAGCGACTTGTCCTCGAAGGTGCGGCAGTCGCTGGACAGGGTGAGGAACCAGAGCGCCGGCACGATCTCGGCGCGATAGAGCGTCAACAGCCCTCGGCCGCCCAGATTGGAAAAGCGGCGTACCAGCCCATTGATGTCGCGCACCTTGCCGTTGCCGAGCGTGACGTGCAGCGACACGGGCTTGCCGAGCATCGCCGACGCCGCGATGGACGCGTTGGTGGAGACGAAATCCGCCGTGTAGACGAATGGCTTGGAGATCTCCTCTTCGCCCACGTAGGACACCGGCACCAGCACGGAACCGCCGAGCGGCGTCGTGGCACGCAGCGGCCGGTTGGTCTGCGAGAGGTTGGGAACTGTCATTGCGGCGATCCTGAACTCGCTTCCGCCATGGCGGGAGCGGGTGCGGCGGAGCCGCCCAGCGAGTAGCCGACGTCGCGCACGGCGGGAGTCACCGCGTACGTGAGCTCACCATCGGCATCGACACCGACGGCGACGCTGCCCGCGCGCTCGCCGCCGCTGATCGCTTCGAGCAACAGGCGTGACAGCTCCGGCAGCATCGTGTTGGTGAGGATGTTGTCCACGTTGCGCGCGCCGCTCTCCACCTCCGTGCAGCGTGCGGCGACGGCGTTCACGAGCGTGTCGTCGTACCGGAGCGCGATCTTGTGCGTCTCGCGCAGCCGGCGCTCGATCTTGCCGAGCTTGAGGCGGATGATCTGCTTGAGGTTCTCGTCGCGCACGGGGAAGTAGGGGATGATCACCATGCGGCCGAGGAAAGCCGGCTTGAACACCTTGTCGAGCTCCGGCTTGAGCG
>JAYUTY010000010.1:0-2596 GCA_043754875.1 Gemmatimonadota bacterium | reverse complement strand
GCGGAGACTATCAGGAAGGGGGCGGCTACACGCTGCTGGATTCGGCCAAGCGCGGCACGCTCGACCTGCCGTCGCAGGTGATCCAGCGGAACGCGTACCTGCGGCTGAACTACGCGCCGTCGTCCGCCTGGTCGGCGTTCGTCACCGGCCACCTGTTCGGCGACAACCGCAATACCGGGACGCCACTCTCCTACCAGACGCGCGATCAGAAGCACGTGGACCTCGGCGTCGATCACGGTGGGCTTGCTGGCGGCGCGCTCTCGCTGCGCGCGTGGGACGGGCAGCAGGACGAGTTCAATCGCTCGTCGAGCATTCGCACCGGGCGCGCGCTCGAGGACTCGAGCGTGCTCGCCACGATCCCGAGCCACGACTGGGGCGCCTCCGCGCTCTGGACGCGCAACGGACTGCTGCGGCTGGAGTCGTTCAGCGTGGGCGGCGACTACCGTCACTACAACGGCAACTACGACGAGCGCGACTTCAACACCACGTGCCCTGGCGCGAGCTGCGGCACCTTCCTTCGCAGTATCCTCTCCGGTGGGGACCAGGCGCTGAGCGGAGCGTTCGTCCAGGCGATCGCGGCGCCCCTCGCGCCGCTGCGCGTTGAGCTGGCGCTGCGTGTGGACCACTGGGACAACACCAACGGCCGCGCGGTGGATGCGAGCGGTGTGCGCTCCTACGGAGACAGCGGCCGCACGAAGCTGTCGCCGCGCATCGGGCTGCGGTATCAGCTGCTCTCCGGCCTCTCGTTCCACGCCGCGTACTACGAAGCGTTTCGCGCGCCGAACCTCGCCGAGCTGTATCGCAAGCAGATCAACGCGACGGCGTCGCAGATCACGCTGCCCAATCCCTACCTGAGCGCCGAGACGGCACGTGGCCGCGAGGTGGGGCTGGACTGGCAGCCCGTCGGGTGGGCGCAGCTCAAGGGCACCTGGTACGTGGCCGACTACGGTGATTTCAACGTGCCCGTCACGCTCTCGGCGGCGCAGCGCACGCCGGAGTGCGGGACTGCGGCGACCTGCCGCCAGCGACTCAACGTGAGCAAGTCGCGCAGCACCGGCGGTGAAGCGTATCTCGCGCTGCGCCCCGTGCCGCAGCTGTTCGTGAGTGCGGCGGTGAACTACGACGACGCGCGTGTCGTCTCCGGACCCGCGGGCACGGTCGTGGGAGCGCACATCAATCGTGTCCCTTCGCCAAAGCAGACCATCCGCGCCACCTACACCACCGCCCTGCTGGGCGACGTGACCGCGATGTGGCGGCACGAAGGCAACACGACGACGCTGCAGGGACTGCCGCTCGACCCGTTCACCGTGGTGGACGCGAGCCTGCGACGTGAGCTGGTGCCCGGGCTGCGCGGCGTGTTCAGCGTGGAGAACATCGGCGACACGCGGTACCAGGTGAACGTGGCCGGCACCGGCGCGGCGGCGCTCTACTCGTTCGGGATGCCTCGCACCGTGCGGCTGGGGCTGGAGGCGTTCCGCTACTGAGCGTGCTGCGTTGCTGCAAGTCACGGGGTATGTGACTTGCCCCGGTCCCCGGCATCGCCGACACACGCATGCGGCGGGACCGGGAGCCGTTCCCGGGCTCTCGACCCTGCACCGTGAGGCAGCATGACGATTCGCAGCTACACCGATCGCGACGGGCACGAGTGGAGCGTGTGGGCGGTGACGCCGGCTCCGGGCTCGATTGCGTATCAGGAGCGGTTTCGGGATGGGTGGGTGTGCTTCGAGCGGGCCGGCGGCAGCGCGCGCTGTCGCATTCCCCTCTCCGAAGTGCCGCCCGAATGGGAATCGCTTCCGGACGATCGGCTCGATCTGCTGCGCCGAGTGGCCGAGGTCACGTCCACCTCGCGCACGGCGGCCCAGCGTAGCGCGGACACGTCTCGGGAGCGGGAGGAAGCACGATCCCGCGCGAGCACGTCGAGCCCGGCGCGGGCACCGGACGGCGACGCCGAAGACTGACTGTAGACCCGACTCGAAAACGATCCACGCACGGTCGCACTGGCACCCGGCGTGTATTTCACCGGAGCATGGAATCACCGCCAGACGAGTCCGGCGTCTCTTCCGTCAGCGTTCCCGAGCTGCCGTCGCCGCATTCGCCACCGCACTCGGCGCTCTCGCCCGAGGAGCGGCAGCGTGAGGCCGCGTGGCGTCGCGGCGAGGCGCTGCACGGTGAGAAGGAGCGCGGCGAGACGACGGCTCGCCACGAGCTCGCGGCACGGTCGACGGTTGCCGCGCATGCCTTCGCCGCTCTCGCGGAGAACGTTCGCGACTACGCGATCTTCCTGATGAATCCCGAAGGGATCATTACCTTCTGGGGCGAGGGCGCACGGCTCATCAACTGGTGGACGAAAGAGCAGGTCGAGGGCGCGCGCCTGTGCGTGCTCTACCCGCTGAACGGCTCGGACGACGGCACCGCCGAAGCGCATCTGCACGAAGCGACCGAGCGCGGCGAGTACACCGGCGAGGGCGAGCGCGTGCGCAGCGACGGCTCCACCTTCTGGGCCGGCATCACGCTCACCGCGCTGCGGGACGACGATGGCACGCTGTAGGGCTTCGCCAAGGTGACGCGCGACCTCACCGCACGTCGAGTGGCCGAC
>JAYUTY010000009.1:0-2598 GCA_043754875.1 Gemmatimonadota bacterium | reverse complement strand
CAGCGTGCTCGCCGATCAGTGCGAAGTTGGCGACGACGGCGTCCGCGCTGACATCCAGCGCGCCCTCGGCGATCTGCTCGTAGGAGAGGGCGCGAAAGGTCCCGCCACCGGCGCGCTCCGCCGCCTCGATGAGCGCCGGCACCGCGTCCACGCCGGTGGCGTGCACGCCATGCTCGGCCAGCGCACGCACGAGCCACCCTTCACCGCAGCCGAGATCCAGCGCGCTGCGCGGCGAGCGGCCGAGCACCGCATCGAGAATAGCGGCGTCGGTGACGAGCCGCCGGCTCTCGATCTCCTCGTTTCGCACGGCCGCTGTCCACGCCGAGACGTTGTGGTGCCACGAGTCGATGACCTTGGCATCACTGAGTGGATCGATCATGCGTCGGTTGTGGTGGACGGACCGCGGCTCGCGCCAACGCACTCGCTACACGCAGCGACAGCAACAGCCGCTCAATGCATGCCTGATGACGCCGCCGCACTCGCGCCGGTGCGCCGCAGGACAGGAAGCTCGATGTAGGTCGCGGTCTTGCCCGACCGATAGATCCGCTGCGTCGCCGCCTTGAAGTCAGTGTCCTTGGCGTCGAAGATGTTGGCGACGAACGTCTGCGGGTTGCGGTCGATGAGCGGGAACCAGCTGCTCTGCACCTGCACGGCGATGCGGTGCCCCTTCCGGAAGCGGTAGTCCTGCGTATGCAGGTCGACGACGTACTCGTCCACGTGATTCGGCGTGATGGGCTGCGGCGTCCTGATGCTTTTCCGGAAGCGGGCGCGCATCACGTCGTTCGCGACCATGAGCTGATAGCCGTTGAGCTTGGAGTCTTCGGCGTTCTCGTCGGGGTAGACGTCGATCAGCTTGACGACCCAGTCAGCGTCGCTGCCGGTGGTGGACGCGAACAGGTGCGCGGCGAGATCGCCGGCGATGACGACGTCATCGGTGAGCGGCTCGGTCTTCCAGGTCATGACGTCGGCGCGGCCGTCGAGGAAGCGCTGGTCATCCACCAGCCAGCGACTCCATGTCGATCCCGCGGTGAAGCTCGGGAGGATGGGGCGGGCGCGATACGGCACCGGGTTCGCCGGATCGGACACGTAAGAGTCGAAGTTTTGCGTTGCCTGCGCGCGTGGGGCATCGAACGAGAGCCGATGATCGGCCCCTGTGTAGAGGCGGCGCTTCGTCACTGATCGCTTCGCCGGCCATTCGCTGAACGAGACCCACTTGTTCGTGCCGGTCTCGAAGGTCGTCGCCTCGGGCAACGTCAGCTTCCCCTGGTTCTTGAGCCAGTAGGCGAACCAGGGCGCCTGGATGTTCTTGCGATACTCGAGCGAGACTGGGCTGCCGAAATCGAGGTTGCCGAGCTTCTGCCCAGAGGCGCCGCTCCAGCCGCCGTGATTCCACGGCCCCACGACGAGATAGTTGAGATGGTTCGTGTCGTGCTTCTCGAGCTCCCGGTAGATCGTGATCGGTCCGTAGAAATCCTCCTGGTCCCACCATCCCGCCACGTTCAGCGTGGGAACCTTGACCCGATCGAGAAACTGCGTCACCCCCTGCCGCTGCCAGAACGCGTCATAGCTCGCGTGCGTGGCGAAGTCGTTCCACGACGGGATCTTTCCATTCAGGTACTTCTCGTTCACGGTCGCGAGCGATCCGAGCTTGAGATACCAGTCGTAGAGGTCGGGCTGGTCGAACGCGAACGGGGACATCTCCTTGTTCGTCTCCATCATCGTCGCGTACTCGAAGCCGTAGCTGAGCCGGAACGCGCCGTTGTGATGGAAGTCGTCCCCGATGAACATGTCGGCGGGCGACGCCTGCGGCGAGACGGCCTTGAGCGCGGGATGGGGATCGAGCATCGCCATGACGGTGAGCCACCCGCCGTACGAGACGCCCATCATGCCGACTCGGCCATTGTTGTTCTTCACGTTCTTGAGCAGCCAATCGATGGAGTCGTACGTATCGGTGCTCTCGTCGAGTGCCTTGGGGTCCTTCTTGTCGCGCATCGGCCGGAGCATCACGAACTGTCCTTCCGATCCGAAGCGGCCGCGAATGTCCTGGAAGGCGAACGAGTAGCCTTCCGCGACGAGCTCCGCGTACGAGCTGCCGAGCGCACGGGACGCGCCCGCGATGCCGTACGGTGTGCGTACGAAGATGATCGGGAGCCGCTCGGTCGCGCGTCCCCTCGGGACGAAGACGAGCGTGTGCAGCTTCACGCCGTCGCGCATGGGAATCTGGACTTCGGTGCGGTCGAAGCTCGCGGCGATCGAGTCGGCGCGCAGGGCGGCGGCGCTGGGGGCGGGCGTCTGCGCGCGCGTGGCATGGATCGGTGCCAGCGCGAGCAGCGCCAAGGTCAGCGTGCGCTGGCGGAACACGGAAGGACGCATGGCTCAGCTCCGGGTGCGAACGCGCGGGAAGGTCATGCCGAAGGCGCGCACTGCGCCGATCGAGCCGCTGCCGTCGGGCACGAACGTGATCGCGGTCGGGTTGCCTCCCGACCTCGTGGGCTTGCTGCGAAAGCTCTCGTACTCCCAGTGCTCCAGGGCGCCGAGGTCCGCCTTCTCGAACTGCGCGTGCAACGCGCCGCCAGCCATCGTGACGTTGATCGTTCC
>JAYUTY010000008.1:0-2603 GCA_043754875.1 Gemmatimonadota bacterium | reverse complement strand
TCGATCCGACCCTCAACAACGACCTCTCGCTCGCCGCCCAGGCGCGGACGTCGCCGCTGGATTCCATCTCTTCCGCAGAGCGCATGAAGGGTGGGATGGCGCCGGTGGGAGTTCCAGCCAACGGGCTCGCGCCAGGCGCCGTCGCAGCGCCGGCTCCTGCACGGAGGACAGCGGACGCTCCCGTGCATCGCACGGCGACGCGCCGGAGCAGCGGAAGCAGCGGCAGTGGCACGAGCAGGCGGAGCAGCGGCACCTACTCGGCGCCAGCCACCCACGAGGAGATCCACAAGAACACCAAGCGCGATGCGGCGATCGGTGCCGGCGCGGGTGCGGTCATCGGTGGGCTGGGAAGCCACAGCGTGAAGGGTGGCGTGATCGGCGCCGCGGCCGGCGCGATCCTGGGCGGCGTGATCGGCAACAACGTGGACATCCAGAAGAAGCGCGTCCCGTAGGATTGCCGTTCTCGTCGATTGACAGTACCGCAGCCCCGGGCTAATATTCGGGGCTGCATCCCCAGCGCGCTCGACTCGTGAGTTCGCACGAGTCGAGCGTGCCGGTTCGTCATTCGGCAGCACCATTCCCGCGCGTCGCGCGGACATCACCAGAGGAAGGGCGTACTGATGGTCGAGATTCATCTCGAAGAGAGCGATCGTCTGGACTGGGCGCTCAAGGCGTTCAAGCGGAAGATCGCGAAGGCCGGCATCCTGAAGGATCTCCGGAAGAAGCGCTATTACGTGAAGCCGAGCGAGGCTCGGCAGCTCAAGGCCGCTGCGGCCCGTCGTCGCAGCCGCACCGAGCGCTCGCGCTAAAGCCCTCGGGCTCACAGCGCACGTAACGGATGGCGAAAGAAGACGCGATTCAGCTGGAAGGTGCCGTCACCGAAGTGCTCCCGAACGCCACGTTTCGGGTGCAATTGACGAACGGCCACAACGTGCTTGCGACGCTCGGCGGAAACATGCGCCGCTTCCGCATTCGCGTGCTCGCAGGAGACCGGGTCACGATCGAGGTCTCGCCGTACGACCTCACGCGCGGACGCATCACGTTCCGCCACAAGAACTAGCAGCGCTCTCGGGTCGCACCTGACCCGTTCCCGTTGCAGTGCTCACGACGCGGCACATCGCACAGGGCGATGTGCCTTTTTCGTGGCTCGAGACCAGCGACTCCGAGCGTAGGGCCTGCTGCTCTAAGGAGCGACGGCACTCGCCGCGAGCGCGTGCACGTCGTGCTCGAAGTGTGACCGCACGATTGGCTGCGCGAGTCGATGACGGACCCGGAGTGCCAGCAGGATGGCTACCGCTCCCAGCGCCGCCACGAATCCCCACCAGAGCCCCGCTGCCCGCAAGGGCGTGTGGAAGCCGAGCAGGACGCTCACCGGCAGCCCGGCCAGCCAGAATCCCGCGAGATTGATCACCAGCGGTGCACGAGTATCGCCGAGCCCTCGCAGCACTCCGGCGCTCACCGCCTGGATCCCGTCGAATACCTGAAACACTCCCGCGATCGGGATCAGCGTGGCCGCGAGCGCCGCCACGGACTCCTCGTGTGTGTACCACGACGCGATCATCCGCGGTGCAGCGAGAAGAAACACCCCTGTCAGCGCCATGAAGCCGACGCCGCACACGAGCGCCGCACGCGTGCTCTCACGGGCGCGCTCTGACTCGCCGGACCCGGCTGCGTGACCCACACGCACCGCGGCCGCCGCGCCTACCCCCAGCGGCACCATGAAGGTGAGGCTCGCCAGGTTGATCGCGATCTGATGTGCCGCCATCTCTCTCGCGCCGAGCACCCCCATCAGCACGCCGATCGCCGAGAAGGCTCCCATTTCCAGCAACTGCTGCAGCCCGATCGGCAAACCGAGCGCGAACATGCGCAGAAGGGGAGCACGCGCAAACGAGTCCGGGCGCCATGGAAGGAGCGCCCCTCGCAGCCGCCGCCAGCCAAGCAGGAGCAGCAGCAGCGCCATCAACCAACGGCTCAAGCACGTCGCCCACGCGCTGCCCACCGCCCCGAGCGCCGGGCTTCCCAGGTGCCCGTACACGAACACCCAGTTCAGCGCCGCGTTGACCAGATTCGCGATCACGATGACGCCCACCATGACGTGCACCGCACCAAGCGCCTGCAGGCTCTGCCGCACGACGATGAAGCCGAGGAAAGGGAGCACACCGAGGATCGACACCCGCACGTAGGTGCCGGCCGGTTCGATGAGCACGTCGGGTTGGTGCAGCAGGACGAGCACGGATCGAACCGGGAGAAGCAGGACGCTCGTGACCAGTGCGAGCAGGACCGCCAGCACGACCCCGCGCTGCACTCCGCGCGAGATGCCCACACCATCGCCGGCCCCCACGGCCTGTGCCACGATCGAATCCAGCACCATCAGCGTGCCAGCGGCCGGCACCGTGAGCGTCAGGAAGTAGAGATTGCCGAGCGCCACAGCCGCGAGCGACACGGACGAGACTCGCCCGACCATCAGCGTGTCCACCACCCCCATCGACGTCATTCCTACCTGAGCGACGACGACGGGGAGCGCGAGGCGCACCATCGCAGAGAGCTCGGTTCGGTGGGGAAGACGCATCGGTCGCGAAGTGCAGGACGATCCGTGACGACCT
>JAYUTY010000007.1:0-7736 GCA_043754875.1 Gemmatimonadota bacterium | reverse complement strand
CCGCACGGGCACGGTCCGGCTTCTCGACGAAGCGGGCGACGCGGCGCACCCCATCGCCCACGACTTCCCCCGGCTCGATGTAGCCGAAGCCCGGGTCGGGACGCACCGGCACGATGCCCACGGTGACCAGCGCCTCATGTCGTTCCGCCGCATCGGCAGCACGAGCAAGTGCGGCGCGGAACCCGACGGCGTCACGGATGGCCCAATCCGCATGCACGCTGAGCATCACTGCATCGCGTCCGCCGCGGCGGGCAATCTGGTGCGCGGCCCAGGCCAGCGCCGCCGCAGTTCCGGCCGGACGGGGCTCCGCGATGACGTTCTCGCGGGGCAGATCGGGCGCGAGCTCGACGATCGCGTCCACGAGGCCGGCGTTGGTCAGCACGAGCGTGCGCTCCGGCGGCACGAGCTCCGCGAGTCGTGCGAGCGCATCGGAGAAGAGCGGCTCGCTGGTCGCGAGCGGAAGCAGCTGCTTCGGCCGCGCCGGGGTACTCACCGGCCAGAAGCGAGACCCCACGCCTCCGGCGAGGATCACCGCCCAGCGCGTCATGGCGTCTCCGTGCTCGGGTCAGTCGCCAGACCGGCCAGCTCAGCCGCACGCGCGTAGAGCTTCTTGGGGCTGAAGGGCTTCGTCATGAACTCGCTCGCACCGAGCGCCATCGCGTCGCGGTGCTGCTGTTCCTGGCCGGCTGCAGTGAGCACGATGGTGGGCAGGAGCGCGAGGCGCGGATCTTCCTGCATCTTGGCCAGCACGTCGAGCCCGCTCAGATATGGCATCATCAGGTCGAGCAGCACGAGTCGGATGTCGGGCTCGCGATGGAGGATCTCGAGCGCCTCGCGGCCGTCGTACGCGAGCGTCACGCGAAACGGGCCCTGCTCGAGCTTCATCTTGATGATGCGGCCGATGTGCGGCTCGTCGTCGGCGACGAGCGCATGCGTGAGTCCGGAGTCGGCCACGATCAGATCAGCGCCGCGATCTGCTCGCGGTTGCGACGCAGCTCGAGCAGCAGCTGGCCGACGTTTGCCTCGGGACGGACGAGCACGAAGAGCACGGCATCCTCGGTCAGCACGGAGATGATGGCAAGCCCGTCGCGGTGCTCCAGCACTGCCGTCGTGAGCGGGCCGCGATCAGCGGCAGCGCCGAGATCGTCGGCGGGCGTGATGATCGCCGGGATTCGCGCCGCGAGATCTTCCGCGTCGAGCCCGGGTACTGTCTGGCTATCGATCAGCAGCCCGTCGCGGCCAAGGATGACGGCCGCTTCCACTCCCTCCCGCTGCCGGATTGCGGCGACGAGGTCTCGAATGCTCGGCATGCCCACTCCGTGGGAAAGTGAGAGCGAACGTTAAAGGCGAGGGAGGTGAAGTCAAGCGAGTGATCTGCTTGAGTTTGCCCGAGTGGCGCCGTATTCTATCGATGGTCCACGCTGCTTCACACTCCGCATCGCCCATGCTCCCGTCACGTCTGCTTCGTCCCGTGCTCGTGGCCCTCGCCGTGATCGCCGTCGCCTGTGGCGATCCGACCCGCCCCAAGGCTACCTACGCCAATTCGCTGACCTCGTACACGCTCTACGCGCTCACGGGCACGGCTGCGACCGTTCCCAACGCGGTCAGCTTTCTCGGCGGTCCCACGCGGGCCTCGTCGACGTTCGGCTTCGACCTCGCATTCGACATCGATGCGGCCGGGCGCGCCCAGATCTTTCCCGTGCGCACTCTCGCCGGCTCGCTCGCCGGCGGAGTCAAGCGTGTCGGGCTGCTTCCGATGTCGGGCGGCTTCGAGTCCATCCGTGAAGTGCCCGCAACTGGCTACGACACGCTCTCGATCCAGACGCTCGCGCCCCGCACGGTGCTCGCGGTCCAGATTCTGGACCCGCAGGCGTGCATCAGCGCGTACTACTCCCAACTGTTGTACGCCAAGCTCGTCATCGACAGCATCGACGTCCCGAACCGCCGCCTCTACATTCGCTCGGTGACCGACCTCAACTGCGGCTATCGGATGGTGAATCCGGACACGGTTCCGACGAACTGATGCACGATCGCAAGATCCTTCGTGAGCGTCTCGATGACCTTCGCGAGGCCATGCGCCATCGGGGGGCGCTCGCGACCCTGGCGCCGCAGCTCGAGCGCGGGGAGGCGCTCGACCGTGAGTGGAGGCTCCTGCTCCAGGCGGTCGAAGAGCGGAAGGCCGCGCGCAACGCGGGGTCCCAGGAGGTCGCGCGCCGCAAACGCAGCGGCGAGCCGGCCGACGAGCTGATCGCGCATGGCCGCGCGCTTGGCGAGGAGATCGCGCGTCTCGAGAGCGAGGCGGGAGCCGCCGACCGCGAGCTCGGGGAGATCCTGATCGGGATCCCCAACATGACACTCGGCGACGTGCCGTCTGGCGGCGAGGAGGCCAACGTCATCGTGCGCAGCTGGGGCGACCCGCGTGCAAGTGAGGGGGTCGCGCCACATTGGGACGTTGCCGCGGCGCACGGGCTGATCGACCTGCAGCGCGCCGCGAAGATCAGTGGCTCGGGTTTCGCCGTCTTTCGCGGACAGGGGGCTCGCCTCGTGCGCGCCCTCATGAACTTCTTCCTTGACAGCCATGCGGACGAGCATGGTTACGAGGAGGTCTGGACGCCGGCGCTCGTCAATCGCGCGTCGATGACCGGCACTGGACAGCTGCCCAAATTCGAGGACGACGCGTACATGGTCGCGGGGGACGATCTCTTTCTCATCCCCACCGCCGAGGTGCCGGTCACGAATCTCTACCGTGACGAGGTGCTCGACGCCGGCACGCTGCCCATGGGGTTCTGCGCCTACACGCCCTGTTTCCGCCGCGAGGCGGGGTCGGCGGGCAAGGACACGCGCGGCGTGCTGCGCATGCATCAATTCGACAAGGTCGAGCTCGTGCGCTACTGCGCACCCGACGACTCCAAGGCACAGCTCGAGCTGCTGCTGGGACACGCCGAGGCGATGCTACAGCGCCTCGGGCTGCCTTATCGAGTCAAGCTGCTCGCGGCGGGTGACACCGGGTTCTCGAGCGCCAAGACGTACGACCTCGAGGCGTGGGCGCCAGGCGTCGGTGCATGGCTGGAGGTCAGCTCGTGCAGCTCGTTCACCGACTTCCAGGCGCGTCGCGCGAACATCCGCTTCCGGCCTGGCCAGGGTGAGAAGCCGCGCTTCGTCCACACACTGAACGGCTCCGGGCTCGCGTTTCCGCGCGTCATCGCGTGCATTCTCGAGCACTATCAGCAGGCGGACGGCACGGTCGTCGTCCCCGAGGTGCTGCGGCGGTATGTAGGGTCCGACCGGATCGGGTAGCCGATGCGCCGCGGCGCCCCCGAGCTGCTCGTCGCGCTGCTGCTCGCCGTCCTCCTCTCCTCATACGTCGTCTACACGCGTCGCGTCGTGCGCGACCTCCGCGTGGAGGCGCTGCGATCGAGCCGCATGTATGCGCGCATCTTTCGCGCACTGAGCGACACGAGCGAAGGAGCGGGCACGCAGGCGCTGCTCGAGCTCTCCAAGAGCATCCGCGAGCAGGGCGTCCCCCTCATCGTCACCGACCGTACCGGTGCGCCCACCGCGCGCGCGAATCTGCCGGAGGACGTCACGCGCGACGACTCCACGATGCGTGCCTACGTCCGCGATCTCGACCGGCAGAACCCGCCAGTAGTGGATTCTCTCGTCGGGCGCATCCACTACGGCAACACGCCGCTGGTGAAGTGGCTCCGCATCATTCCGGCACTCCAGGCCGCCACCGCGTTCATCCTGTTGCTCGCCGGCGTCTACATCGTGCGCACCAGGGGAAATGCCGAGCGCGAGCGCGTCTGGGCCGGGATGGCGCGCGAGTCGGCGCATCAGCTCGGGACGCCACTATCCAGCCTCAGCGGCTGGATCGAGCTGCTGGAGGATCGGGCCACCGACGATTCGACGCATGCGGCGGTCGCCAACATGCGCGCCGACCTCGTCCGTCTCGATCGTGTCGCGCACCGGTTCGAGCGTATCGGCCGAGAGCCACGCCGCGACGAAGTCAACGTCGCCGCGCTCGTCGAACGGATGGCCGACTACTTCCGGGCCCGCGTCCCGACGCTCGCCAACGCGGTTCGGATCGAGGTGCGCCCGTCCGAAGACATGGTGCTCGTCCACGGCGATGCGGTGCTCCTCGAGTGGGCCGTCGAGGTGCTGATCAAGAACGCCGTCGACGCGCTCGCCGGTCGCGGAGGGCGAATCGTGCTGCGTGCCCGCACGCGGCCGGAGGGCGGCGCGCGCATCACGGTGCGCGACGACGGTCCGGGAATCCCGCGAGAGATCCGAGCCCGCATCTTCGAGCCCGGCTTCTCGACCAAGAAGAGCGGCTGGGGCATCGGCCTCGCCCTCGCGCGCCGCATCATCGAGGAGAATCACGGCGGTGAGCTTCGACTCGCTGCGGTGGATCGCGGAACGGCGTTCGAGATTATCTTACCCTGATGGTTATTGCGACTGACGATCCGCTGCTCGACGGGCTGAACCCGGCGCAGCGTGAGGCTGTGCTGCACGTGAACGGCCCCCTCCTCGTGCTTGCCGGCGCGGGCTCCGGCAAGACGCGCGTTCTGACGACGCGCCTCGCGCGCCTCATCGACCAGCACGGAGTGGATCCGAGCCGCATCCTCGCCGTCACCTTCACCAACAAGGCGGCTGGCGAGATGAAGGAGCGCATCGCCAAGCTCCTTGGCCGTGCACCGACCGGGATGTGGGTGGGCACCTTCCACGCGATCGGCGCGCGGATGCTGCGCGCGGCGCCGCACCTCGTCGGTCGCACGCCGTCGTTCACGATCTACGATCAGGACGACACGCAGAGCGTCATCAAGCGCATCATGGAGCGGCTGGGGCTGAACGTCAAGCAGTTCACGCCGCGTGGCGTTCACTCGGCGATCTCCGACGCCAAGAATCGCCTGGTCACGCCGGACGAGTACGCGAACATCGCGATGGATCCGTTCTCGCGCGCCGTTGCGGCCGTCTATCGCGAGTTCGGCGAGGCGCTGCGCCTCGCGAACGCCACCGACTTCGACGACCTGCTCGTGCTTCCCGTGCGCATGCTGGCCGAGAGCCCGACGGAGCTCGAGAAGTACCGCCGCCGCTTTCAGTACATTCTGGTGGACGAGTACCAGGACACGAACAAGGCGCAGTATCAGCTCATCAAGTCACTCGCGGGAGGACACGGCAACATCTGTGTCGTCGGCGACGACGACCAGTCGATCTACGGCTGGCGCGGTGCCGACATCCGCAACATTCTCGACTTCAGCAAGGACTTCCCCGAGGCGCACACCGTCCGCCTCGAGGAGAACTACCGCAGCACCCCCGAGGTGCTCGACCTCGCCAACGTCGTGATCAGCGTCAATCGCGGACGCATGGGCAAGACGCTGCGCGCAACGCACTCCAGTGGTGAACGTGTCACCGCCGTGCGTTGCCTCGATGAGCGTGACGAGGCCGACTTCGTGGTCGAGGAGCTCTCCACGCGCCGCGCGCAGTCGTCGTCCGTCGGCCTGCGCGACATCGCGATCATCTACCGCACCAACGCGCAGAGCCGCGCGCTCGAGGAGGTGCTCCGCAAGCGCGCGATCGCCTATCGCCTGGTGGGCAATGTCCGCTTCTACGACCGCCGAGAGATCCGCGACCTGATGAGCTACCTCAAGCTCATCGCGAACCCGGCTGACGATGAGGCGTTTCGTCGAGCCATCGCGGTGCCGAAGCGTGGACTCGGTGACACCACGATTCAACAGCTGTCGCTCGCCGCCCGCGGCGCCGGAGTGCCCATGCTTCAGGCAGCCGTGCGCTCCGAGCTCGTCGCGGCCATTCGCCCCGCGGCGCGCGGGGCGCTCGCCGAGTTCGCTGCCGTCATCGCCCGCTTTCGCGAGTCGGCCAAGGAGGCGGCGGTGGACGAGCTGCTGCGCGAGGTCGTCGACGGCATCAAGTACGACGAGTATCTGCGCGCAGAGGGGCCGGAGTCCGCGGACCGCATCGACAACGTGCGCGAGTTGATCACCGGTGCGGCGGAGCAGGTGGCCGACGAGGAAGGTGAGGTGGGCCTCACGCCGCTTGATCACTTTCTCCAGAAGGCGATGCTCGTCGCCGAGCTGGACAAGCTTGGGCCCGACGCCGATGCCGTGACGCTGATGACGCTTCACAATGCCAAGGGACTCGAGTTCCCCATCGTCTTCATCACCGGCCTCGAGGACGGACTCTTTCCGCTCGCGAAGGCCTACGACGATCCGGCGATGCTCGAGGAGGAGCGCCGCCTCTTCTACGTCGGGATCACACGCGCTGAGAAGAAGCTGTTCCTGACGCATGCGGAGGAGCGCCGGCGCAACGGTGAGTTCATGGCGTCGAAGGCATCGAGCTTCCTCCAGGCGATCCCCGAGGACATGCTCGAGCAACGCAAGACGATCAAGGTGCGCAGCTCGGGACGCTCGTTCATGCAGTCGCTTGGCGGCGGCAGCCAGTGGGGAAACTCGCGCAAGCGACCTGGCCCCACCGACGAGCCGCTGCGGAGCGCCGTGCTGGACGACGACGCGGGATTTCCGCCGAGCGCGTCGCAGCGTCGCCCCGGAGCGCCGGTCACTCGTGCAGCAAGCTTCGACGACGCCGATGCGTCGCAGGATGCCGCTGTGATCGCCATCGGCGCGCGCGTCAAGCATCGGAAGTTCGGAGGGGGTGTCATCGCCGAGCTTGCGGGGACGGGACGCGACCTGAAGGCGAAGATCGACTTCGACGACGAGAGCATCGGGCGCAAGACGCTGGTCGTCGCGCAGGCCAACCTCGAGCGGGACGTCGAGTAGTGACGGTCACGATCGAGGAGGTGCGTCACATCGCCACGCTCGCGCGCCTTGGACTCACCGACGAGCGCGCCGCCGCGCTGGCCGGTGAGCTGAACGGAATCCTCGCGCACATGAAAGTCCTTTCCAGCGTCGACACCTCCGGCGTGCAGGAGGCGATCGGAGTCGGCGCCCGCGGTCTTCCGACGCGCGCCGACAGCGGTCCACCGATCCCGATGGATCGCTCGCTCGACGTGATTGCTCCGCGCCTCCGCGACGGCTTTCTCCTCGTGCCGCGCCTCGCCTCGCACGGTGAGACGGGAGAGCCATGAAATCCCGCGCCGTCGGCGGCGTGGCCGAGATTCGTGAGCGTACAGCGGCCGGCACCGTCACGGCGCGCCAGACGGTCGATGCTGCCATCGCCCGGAGAGCGGCCGTCGATCGCGGACTGGATGGCCTCAACATCTTCACCGCGACAGACGACGCTGATGCGCGCGCGCAGTCGAACGAGCTGACCGACCTGCTCGGCGACACCACCGCCGTTGCGCTGCTCGGTGTCCCGATTGCGATCAAGGACAACATCGCCACGTTGACGCTGCCGACGACGTGCGGCTCGCGCATCCTCGAGGGATATGTCAGCCCGTATGAGGCGACCGTCGTTCGCAAGCTGCGCGAGGCGGGTGCGGTGACGGTCGGCAAGACGAACATGGACGAGTTCGGGATGGGCTCGTCCACCGAGCACAGCGCATACGGACCCACGCGAAATCCGCGCGCGCCGGATCGGGTGCCCGGCGGATCCTCCGGTGGCTCGGCCGCGGCCGTCGCCGCGGGTGTCGTGCCGATCGCCCTCGGCTCGGAGACGGGCGGCTCCGTGCGACAGCCGGCCGCCTTCTGCGGAGTCGTCGGTATCAAGCCCACATATGGGCGCGTCAGCCGATTCGGCCTCGTCGCATTCGCGTCGTCCCTGGA
>JAYUTY010000006.1:0-2620 GCA_043754875.1 Gemmatimonadota bacterium | reverse complement strand
GTCGCGGAGCGCGGGATCCCCTGCGGGATGCAGCGAAGCTCGTGCCGTCGTCCGTCGTCGAGCCGCCATGGTTCCTCCCCGTCAGAATGGAGAGGCGAGTGGTTCATGCCGTGTGCCCGGAGCGCTCCGGCCGTCGGCGGCGATCGTCGGCAGGGAAGGCTAGAGGCGATCGAGGTCTTCCTTGCCGGTTCCGACCGCCCAGGGAATCAGCTCGTACTGCGCTACACCCGAGATCACGTAGGGATCGCCATCGCGGACTCTGTCGAGCGCGCCGTGCACGTCGTCATCCGGCACACGCAGGAGGAGCGCCCCACCATTGCGCGGATCGAGAGGGCCGGAGGCGATGAGCGTTCCGCGCTCCTTGAGCCCCTTGAGGTAGGCGCGGTGCTGCTCCTGGACGGCGAGCACGACTTCGAGTGGCCGTCGGTACCTGATGAGCGCGATCGCGTACATGAGTGCGTGGGGGTGGAACGTGGAAGCTGAGCGGCTATCTGCCCAGGACGCTCGCCGAGCAACGGAGAAAGCGCAAGCAGGCACGGGCGCCTGGTTCGCTCCCCGGCGGCGCGGCATGTGGCTGTATGTCGAAGCAGTGGGCGCGGCGCTACTCACGGCATTCCTGAGCTGGTATCTCCGCGATCAGCTCCAGTCGACGCGTCTGCTGCTCTTCTGGGTCATGAGCGCTCTCGTCGCGTGGCGCGGCGGCCTTGGTCCCGTCATGGTCGCCTGGGCGCTGGCGGTGGTGCTGTGGGACATCGCGCTGGGCCGGCCCTACGGCCAACTGCACGTGCTCGCGCCGAATGAAGTGCTGTTCGTGGCGATCTACCTGTTCGTCTCAGCGCTCAACGGACGTACGGTGAGCTCGTTGAGGCTCGCGCGGGCGCGAGTCGCGCAGGCCGCCGACGGGATGATCGACGCAATGCTCGTGTACGATGGGCGCTGGCAAGTGCAGTTCGTCAATGCGGCGGGCGAGGAGCTGCTGCAGCGCATCGGCGTCAACGCGCGCGAGCTGCGCGGGCGTGTGATCTGGGACGCGGTGCCCACGTTGCGCGGCTCGCCGTTCGAGACGGAAACCAGGCGCGCCGCGGACGAACAGCGCATCGTCGAATACGAGGCGGAGTATCCCGACGCCGGACTCTGGCTGCAAGTGCGCTGCGTGCCGACGGTGGAAGGCGGCGTCTCGACGTTCGTGCACGACGTGACGCCCACCGCGCGCTGATCGACGCAACGACGGTGATGGTCTGGCGCGCCGATGCAGGTGGAATGATGACCGATCTCCCGAATTGGACCGCCCTGACGGGACAGATCGAGATCGAGGCGCTCGGCACCGGGTGGCAGTCGATGGTGCATCCGGACGACCGCAAGATGGTGGAGGCGTCGTGGAAGGCGTCGATCGCCACTGCCGTCCCGTTCGATACCGAGTACCGACTGCGCCTTCACGACGGTGGCTACCACTGGTATCACGTGCACGCACTGGCGCTGCGCGAGTCCGGCGTGATCATGGAGTGGGTCGGCGTCTTCGACGACGTGCACGAAGAGCACCTGGGCCGGCAGCGACGCGGCGCCGTGAACAACGCGCTCAGCGTGCTCGGGTCGTCGCTCGACTACGAGTGGACGCTCGCCGCGGTGACCCGGTTGCTCGTGCCCGTGATTGCCGACTACTGCAGTGTGGATCTCGTGGACAGCAGCGGGACGTTACGACGGGTATCGGTGACGCACACGGATCCGGTAAAGGAAGCGGTACGGCGAGAGATGTGGTCGCGCTATCCGTATCAGCCAGGGGACAGTGGGGCACCGCACGTCGTGGAAGCGGGAGAGATGACGTTCGCGCCGGAGCTCGATCCCGTGTTGGTGGCCCGGTATGCCCGCACGCCGGAGCAGCGCGAGATGCTCGAGCAGCTGCGCCCTCGGTCCTTCCTCTGCCTACCGATGACCGAGCGGGGGGTGACGTTCGGGGCGTTGTCGCTGGTGTACTCGGATTCCGGCCGTCGCTACGGTGCGCCGGAGATTGCCGCGGCCGAAGAGATCGCTCGGCGGGCCGCGACGGCGATCGAGAACGCCCGCCTCTACACGGCCGCACAGGCGGCGAGTCGTGCCAAGAGCGACTTCCTCGCGACGATGAGCCACGAACTGCGGACGCCGCTCAACGCGATTGCAGGCTATACCGATCTGCTGTCGCTCGGTGTACGCGGCGCCGTGAACGACGAGCAGCAGCGCGACCTCGCGCGAATCCGCCAGAACCAGCAGCATCTGCTCGAGATCATCACCGACATCCTGAGCTTCAGCCGGATGGAGGCGGGGGCGACGCGCTACTCGATCGAGTCAGTGCCGCTCGGCGACGTGCTGGAGCGGATGGAAGCCGTGATCGAGCCACAGGCGAGGCTCCGCGAGCTGACGTACGAGTATCGTCCGCCCGAGGAGAATCTGGTGGCGCTCGCCGACCGGGAGAAGCTGGAGCAGATCCTGATCAACCTGCTCGGCAATGCCGTGAAGTTCACACCGGTTGGAGGTCACATCACGCTGGTCGCGGAAGGCGATGCGTCCAAGGTGCGCGTGCGCGTGCGAGACAGCGGCATCGGGATCGCCGCGCAGCAGCTCGCCTCGATCTTCGAGCCGTTCGTGC
>JAYUTY010000005.1:0-2621 GCA_043754875.1 Gemmatimonadota bacterium | reverse complement strand
GCTGCCCGTTGCCGATCCAGTGCTTGCGCCCGTTGAGCGTCCAGCTGCCGTCGGCGTTCTGGCGCGCCTGCGTGACGATGTTCTGCGCATCCGACCCGGTCTCGGGCTCGGTGAGCGCATACGCGGCGAGCGTCTCGCCGCGCGCGAGCATCGGCAGGTAGCGCGCCTTCTGCTCGTCGTTGCCGAACAGGACGATCGCCTTGGAGCCGAGCCCGCAGTGGACGCCGATCAGCACGCCGATCGACGGGTCCATGCTGGAGATCGCGCCGAAGGCGTGTGCGTACGCCGCGGGCGAGAGTCCCAGCCCGCCGTACTCGCGCGGAATCGAGAGTCCGAGCCACCCCGTGCGGGCGAGCTCCTGGATGACCTCCTCAGGGAGCGCCTCTTCCTCGTCGAAGCGCGCCGAGTCGATGAGGCCGGCCCGCATTCGATCCAGCTCCGTGAGGAGCCGGCGCACCGTACGGGCCTCCTCCGGATCCCGTTCCGCCAGCGGTGCCGGGAAGGGAAAGAGAAGGTCGTCGTGGATCGCGCCGGCGAAGATGCCTCGCACGAAGGAGGGGACGTCGTCGCTCATGAGAGTAGGATAAGGGGATGCGCACGACGCACACCAGCAGCAGGCCCAGCCATGCCGGAGCGCGGCGGCGGACGCCTGTGCCGTTGCGTGGCGCGCGACGCCTGGGGATCATTCGAGATGCGCTCATTCTCCCTGCGCGCCGCGCTCGCCGCCGCGCTTCCGTTGCTCGCGCTGGCAGCCTGCCACCGCGGCTCGCAGCCGGCCCGTACGCCCGCGCCTCGCACGCGTGCGCCGGCACCCGCCAGCGCCTACTCCACTGGCTCCGAGGTGGTCGAGGCGATGCATGCGCGCTACGCCGGCAAGTGGTACCCTTCGCTGACCTTCACCCAGAAGACGTCCCGCCTGATGCCGAACGGGACGTGGGACGTGCAGACGTGGTACGAAGCGCTCCGCTTGCCCGGCCGGATGCGCATCGACTTCGCACCGCTCAGCGCCGGCAATGGCGTGCTCTACGCGCGCGACAGCCAGTTCGTCGTCACGAACGGGCGCGCGCTGCGCGGCGATCCCGGCATCAACCCGCTGCTCCTGCTCGGCTTCGACGTCTACGCCAACGCACCGGCGCGCACGGCGGCGCTGCTGCGCAAGGAAGGGTTCGATCTGACGCGCGTGCACGAGAGCACCTTCGACGGGCGGCGGATGATCGTCGTCGGCGCGCGGCAGGGCGACCTTCACCGCAAGCAGTTCTGGGTGGACGCCGAACGGCTGTACTTCGTGCGCATGCTGGAACCGGCGCCGCGCGACTCGACGAAGATGCAGGACATCCGATTCGTGAACTACGCGAGGCACGGCGGTGGCTGGGTCGCCCCGCGCGTGGAGATCCACTCGGACGGCAAGCTGGTGTTCTACGAGGACTACAGCGACATCGAGACGAACGTGGAGCTCGACGACGCGCTGTTCGACTCGGCACGCTGGCGGACCGCGAAGCACTGGACCGCGCGTTGAGGGAGCGCGAGGGCGCGCCGCCTTAGATTCGCCGCATGGATTCCTTCACCATCACCTGCGCCTGCGGCGAGCGCTTTCACGCCAGCGGCCAGGACGCGGGCCGGAGCGTGCGGTGCCGGAAGTGCAACCGGGTGGTGGAGCTCGTGCGGCCGGCGGGCGCCACGGGTGCGAGCGGGGCTCGTCCCGCAGCGGCAGGTGCGCCGGCTCCGACGCGGTCGCGGCGACGTCGGAGGAGCGGCCTCGCGGCTCGCATCGGTCAGTGGGCAGCGGCCATCGCGTCGCTCGCGAATGCACGGATCCAGTCGGCCGCGCGGCACACTGCCGCGCGGCCGCGTTCGAGCATGCGTTCGAGCATGCGTTCGAGAACGCAGTCGCTGAGCCCGATTCGCCGCAAGGTCGGTGTCGCCGCGTGGCTGATCCTGGCGGCGACGATCGTCGTGGCGATCCTGATGTGGGGGTTCGGCGACGTCTGGTGGCCGGCGACCTTCCTCCTCTTCGTCGGCCGCTGGATCTACCTGGTGCCACCGCTGGTCCTCGCCCCGGTCGTCGCACTCTTCCGCCCGAAGCTGCTCGGCGTGCTCGCGCTCGACCTGCTGCTGGTTCTCGGCCCCGTGATGGGTGGGCACTCGGGATGGCGACGTCTGCTCCCATCGCCCGACGGAATGCCGCTGCGCGTGGTCAGCTTCAATGCGGATGGTGGGCTCGCGCTCGCGCCCATGCTCCCGCAACTGCTCGCGACTTGGGACGCGGACGTCGTGCTCCTCCAGGAATGCGGCGCCGAGATGGCCGAGGCGAGCGAGCGACAGGTGGGCTGGTCGTGGCATCATCAGGAGCAGCTGTGCCTTCTTACGCGCTATCCGATCGTCACGGCGGAGCCGATGGATCGAACCGGCTTCGCCCGCCTCAGGAGCGACGATCGATCACACATCGGCGGCGCGGGCAACGTGGTGCGCTACACCCTTCGCTCGCCACGTGGTGCGATCAACATCAGCAATCTCCACCTGGAGACGCCGCGAAAGGGGTTCGAGGGGTTGGTGAGGGGCAACGTCTCGCAGCTACGCGAGAACACGGCGCTCCGCGACATCGAATCGACGCTCGCGCGCCG
>JAYUTY010000004.1:0-2628 GCA_043754875.1 Gemmatimonadota bacterium | reverse complement strand
GTACGTCGAGCGCCATCTCGCGCACGTAGGGAAGGCCAAGTGCCCGCAGCGCGTACTCGAGAGCACCAGCGTACACCGCCTCGAGGAAGCCATAACGCAGCTCGTTATACACAGTGTAGAACGCGCCGATCACCTCCCCCGTCAGCTCCCGTTCAACGAGCTTGCAGGGCGCGGCCACCGTCTCGCCACCACCACTCGATTCGCGCAGATCGTCGTTCATGATCCGAATGATCCGCGCAACCAACGATCAACGCAGTATCGAACGTCCGCAGTTGCCGCCGTCGAGACGCAGGAAAGTCAGATCGCCTTGAACTGCTCGAACGGCTGCCGGCAGCTCCGGCACCAGCACACGGACTTGCACGCCGTCGACCCGAATTCGCTCCGCAGCTCCGTATCGAACGAGTCGCAGTACGGACACTGCACCGCCGCCCGCGCCCGCATCAGCTGCACCAGTCCCGAGCTCTCCGTCCGGCCCGGCGGGGCGATGCCATACGCCTTGAGCTTGGCCTTCGCCTCGGGCGCGATCCAGTCCGTCGTCCAGGCCGGCGCATAGCTGGTACGTACGCTCGCCACCGACATCCCGGCCCGATCGAGCGCAGAGAGGATGTCCTGCTCGATCACCTGGATCGCCGGGCAGCCAGAGTACGTCGGCGTCACCGTCACCGTCACGCTGCCGTCCGCCTCCACCGCCACGTCGCGGATGATCCCCAGCTCGCGCACGCTGAGCACGGGCACCTCCGGGTCCATCACCTCGTCCAGGACCGCGAGCACCTCGTCACGGGTCGGGAGCGCGCGAGCTACCACGTCGCGCCCGGATGCGAGCGGGCGACGATCTGGAATTCGGCGAGCAGGTGGCCGAGCGCCTCCGTATGCGCGCCGACGCGACCTCCGCGGGTGCTGGCGAGGCGCGGCACGTCATGTGGGATCGTCAGCGTCGCGCGCTCGACCACCTCGCGAACGAGCCCTTCCCACTGCGTCTGCAGCGCCGCGAGATCAGGCGCCACCCCTTGGTCCAGCATCGCACGATCGATCTCGTCCGCGGCGAACAGCTCGCCCGTGAAGCGCCAGAGATCGTCGAGCGCCTTCTGCACACGCCGATGGCTCTCATCCGTGCCGTCACCGAGCTTGAGCATCCACTCGCCGCTGTGGCGCACGTGGTACTTGGCCTCCTTCAGCGACTTCGCAGCGATCGCGGCGAGCTGTTCGTTCGTGCTCCGCGACAAAGCGTCGAGCACCACCACGGCGTAGACATCGAACAGGAACTGCCGCGCGATCGTGAAGGCGAAGTCGCCTTTCGGGAGCTCGACGAGCTGGCAGTTGCGGAACGCCACCGCCTCGCGGAAGTAGGCGAGCGCGTCCTCGTCGCGCCCCTGCCCTTCGATCTCACCCGCGTAGCGCAGCAGGTTCGTCGCCTGGCCGAGCAGGTCGAGCGCGACGTTCGACAGCGCGATGTCCTCCTCGAGGATCGGGCCGTGCCCGCACCACTCGCTCAGCCGCGCACCGAGGACGAGACGGTCGTCGCCCAGACGGAGCAGATACTCGAACAGCGCAGTCGGCGCCTCGGGCGGCGCGGGAAGGATCGACGGCGCCGCACTGCCCTCCGTCATCATACGCCGCGCACGCCGCGAGGCACCTTGTAGAACTGCGGATGGCGGTACGCCTTGTCCGCGCCCGGATCGAAGAACGGCCCGCTCTCGCTCGGCGTGCTCGCGGTGATCGCGCCGGCCGGCACCACCCAGAGGGAGATCACGCCGCCGCGCCGAGCGTACACGTCGCGCGCATTCTGGAGCGCGTGCTCGGCGTCGGTCGCGTGGAGCGATCCCGCATGCTCGTGCGGCGCGCCCTGGCCGCTCTGCGTGAACACTTCCCATAGGGGCCACTGGTCGCGCGGCAGCGCGTCGGCCTGCTGTCCCACCACGAGCTGGTCAGTCGCCGACGTGCTCATCGCTACGCCGCGGCCGACGCGCTGGCGGCGCGCTGCTTCGCCGCGAACGCGTTCGCCGCCTCGCGCACCCACGCGCCCTCGTCGTGCGCCTTGCGACGCGCGTCGAGCCGCTCCTTGTTGCAGGGGCCGTTGCCGCGGATCACCTGGTTGAACTCCTCCCAGTCGATCGCACCGAACTCCCAGTTCTCCGTCTCGGCATTGTACGTCATGTCCGGATCCGGAAGCGTGAGCCCGACGGCCATCGCCTGCGGCACGGTGAGGTTCACGAAGCGCTGGCGCAGCTCGTCGTTCGTCTTCCGCTTCACCTTCCAGCGAATCAGCTCGGCGGAGTTCGGCGAGTCGGTGTCGCTCGGTCCGAACATCATGAGCGACGGCCACCACCACCGGTTCACCGCGTCCTGCACCATCGCCTTCTGCGCCGGCGTGCCGTACGCGAGCGTCGCGACGACCTCGTAGCCCTGCCGCTTGTGGAAGTTCTCTTCCTTGCAGACGCGAATCATCGCGCGGGCGTAGGGACCGTAGGACGCCTTGGCGAGGATCGTCTGGTTGACGATCGCCGCCCCGTCGACGAACCAGCCGATCACTCCCATGTCCGCCCAGGAGAGCGTCGGGTAGTTGAAGATGCTGGAATACTTCGCCGTGCCGTCGAGCAGCTGATCGTAGAGCTCGCTGCGGTCGACGCC
>JAYUTY010000003.1:0-2629 GCA_043754875.1 Gemmatimonadota bacterium | reverse complement strand
GCATGGCCGCGCTCGTGACGGCGCTGCAGACGATCGTGTCGCGTCGCGTGAACCCCGCGCTGCCGGCCGTCGTGACGGTGGGCATGATCTCCGGTGGCACGGCACCGAACGTCATCCCCGATCGTGTGTCGATTCAGGGCACCCTCCGCGCGACTGACGACGCGACGCGGCGGCTGCTGCGCGAGGCCGTGCTCGACATCGCACGCCACGTCGCGGCCGCCCACGGCCTCGAGCCGCGCGTCACGCTCGGCGTCGGCATCGCTCCAGTCGTCAACGATCCTGCCGCTGCTGGCTGGGCCGCCGCCGCGGTACGCGCGGTGCTCGGCGACGCTGCCCTCGTTCCGCTCGGCACGCCGAACATGGCCGCCGAGGACTTCGCCGCCTATCAGCAGCGCATTCCTGGCTGTTTCCTGCGCATCGGCGCGCGCCGCGAGGGCGAGCAGATGATCGCCGCGCACTCGCCGCACTTCGACGTCGCCGAAGAGGCCATCTTCGTTGGCGCTTCGGTCCTCGCGGAATCGGCGCGTCGCGCGTCCGCAGCACTTGCTGGTGTCCAACAGGGAGGCCTTCATGGATGACGCGAATCGAAGCGTGCTCGACGAGCCCGCGCCCGCGGCGAGCGAGCTCCGACGCTCGCTCGGCTTCACCGATCTCGTGCTGATCGCCATCGGGACCGTGATCGGGTCCGGTATCTTCCTCGTACCCGGTGTGGTGCTGCGACAGACCGGCGCCAACACGGGCACCGCACTGATCGTGTGGGCAGTGGCCGGAGTGCTCTCGCTCCTCGGCGCGCTCACCTATGCTGAGCTGGGCGCGATGAAGCCCGAAGCAGGTGGGCTCTACACCTACATTCGTGACGGCTTCGGCGCGCTGCCTGCCTTCCTGTATGGCTGGACGAGCTTCTTCGTCATCGCGAGCGGCTCGATCGCCGCGCTCGCCGTCGCCTTCTCCGGCTATGCGGCACAGATCGTCCCGATGAGTCCCGGCGCGACACGGCTCGTCGCGCTGCTCGTGATCGCCATCACTGCCAGCGTCAACATCGTCGGCACGCGGCGCAGCGCGACGGTGCAGAACTGGACGACGGGCGCGAAGGTCGTCGGTCTCGTGGCATTGAGTATCGCGCTGGTCGCCTTCGGGCACCACGCGCCCGCTCCGGTTCCCGCGGCACTCACCACGGGCGCACTCCTCAAGGGAATCGGCGCCGCGATGATCGGCGTGCTCTGGGCCTATGAAGGCTGGCAGTACGTCACCTTCTCGGCAGGCGAGACGCGCGATCCGCAGCGCACCTTCCCGCGCGCGATCACCGTCGCGACGGCGGCGTTGATCGGCATCTACCTGCTGGCGAATATCGGCTACATCGCCGCGCTCGGGCCGGCCGGTGCCGCCGCGTCCGACCATGTGGCGGCTGATGCAGTGAGCGTGATCCTCGGTCCGCTCGCCGGCAAGCTCGTTGCGGTGCTCATCCTCGTCTCGATCTTCAGTGCGACCAATGGCCTCATCCTCACCGCGCCGCGCATGTACTTCGCGATGGCGCGGGACGGCGTCTTCTTCGATCGTCTCGCGATCGTGAGCCCGCGGTTCGGCACGCCGGCGTTCGCCATCTCTGCGATCGCCGTCTGGGCCGCGGTGCTGGCCGCGAGCGGCACCTTCGAGCAGCTCCTCACCTACGTCGTCTTCACGGGCTGGATCTTCTATGGCCTCGGCGCGCTGAGCGTGTTCATGTACCGCCGCAATCAGCCGACCGCGCACCGCCCCTTCCGCGTGCCTGGCTATCCAGTCACACCCGCGCTGTTCGTCGGCTCGGCCGCGATGCTCGTCTTGAACACGTTGTTCACGCAGCCGGTGCGCGCCGCCGCTGGGCTCGCCGCCGTGCTCATTGGCACGCCGGCCTTCTATCTCTGGCGCAATCGTACCCGCCGCAACGCCGCGGCGATCACTCCCCTCATCGTGGAAAGCTAGGATGCGACGACTCACAACATCACTCGTGCAGTCGCAACGGCGGCGCGTGCATGCGTCCACCGCACGCGCCGCATCCGTCGTCGCTCTCGCGGCGGTCGGCGCCTGGTGCGCCGCCTGTGCATCGGCCGCTCCGTTGACCGTCTCGTCCGGCGCGCCCGTATCGGCGTCAACATCGGCCGCCAACGCGCCCGCCGGCGGCTACGACGTCGTGATCGAGAAGGGGATGGTCGTGGATGGCGCCGGCTCGCCCTGGTTCTACGGCGACGTTGGAATCCGCGGCGATCGCATTGCGGCGATCACGCGGCGCGGCGGCCTCGCCTCCGCATCCGCGGGCCGTCGCATCGACGCCACGGGGCAGGTCGTCGCGCCCGGCTTCATCGACATCCAGAGCGGCGGCGGCGCCTTCCTGACCGGCGACGGGCGCAGCGTCGGCAAGCTGACGCAGGGCGTCACGACCGAGATCATGGGCGAGGCCTACACCGCGGCGCCGATGAGCGAGCGCACGATCGGCGGTCGACCTGGTGACCGACCGGCGGCCGGGGAGGGACGACGGTTCACCGGCGCACGCGCGTTCGACGACTGGCTGCGGGCGATGAAGGCGCACGGCGTCTCGCCCAACATCGGGTCGTTCGTGGGCGCCAGCACGCTGCGCGAGTTCGGCATGGGGCTC
>JAYUTY010000002.1:0-7802 GCA_043754875.1 Gemmatimonadota bacterium | reverse complement strand
GCACTCACCGACGCGCCGCATCTCGCCGGCGCGGCCGCCTTCTCGCTCGCACCCGCACCAGCCGCCGTGCGCGACAGCCTGCGGTCGGCGCTCGCGCGGCCGCCGGCCGAGCCCGGGCCACGCCGAGCGCTCGCCGAGCTGGAGCTCACGTGGGGACGGCCGCAGGAGGGGTGGGACGCGCTACGCACGATTCCCGCCGACACGACCGCGGCGACGATGTGGGAGGCGTTCGGCGACCGCGCTTATGCGGAGGAGCGCTGGACCATCGCCCGCGACGCGCTCTCGTCCGCGCTGCGTGTGCGCCGAACGGCGGGGCTCGCGCAGCGCGCCGCAACTGCAGCGCTGAAGTCTGGTGCGCCAGCCGAGGTGTTCACGCTCGTGCCACTCGCCGAGATGGAACGCGATCCCGCATCCACGGCGCGCGACGTCGTGCCGCTGCACGTGAACGCGCTGATCGCGCTCGGCCGCCCCGCCGAGGCGGATGCACTCATCGCCCGCTTCGACCAGTGGCTTGCACCCGGGCAGCGCATGCGTCTCGCGTCCACGCTCGCGTCGGCGTGGATGCGCGCGGGCGACCTGCCTCGCGCCCGCGCGGCGCTCGCGTCGGCCGGCGCCGAGGCTGACTCGAGTGAGGCGGCTGGCTGGCTCGCACTGTACGAGGGCCGCCTGCGGAGCGCACGGCAGCTGCTGCGCTCGGCCCGCGAGCCCGGGCCGGAGCTGGCGTTCGCCCTTGGCGTGCTCGCGCGAACACGGAGCGACAGTGCACCCGAGCTCGGCGCAGCGTTCCTCGCGTTGGCGCGTGGTGACTCCGCGGGCGCCGCCACGCGCTTCGTCACGTCGGCGGCGCACCATCCGGAAGCTGCACCGGCGCTGCTGTTGGTGTCGGCGAGGTTGCAGGGATCACAGATGGAGGCGGCGATCCCGCTCTGGCAGCGCGTCGTCGCCGAATTTCCGGCGAGCCCCGAGGCGGTGGAGAGCGAGCTTGAATGGGCGCGTGCGCTGCGGCGACGCGGCGACGCCGCCGGCGCCATCACGCACCTCGAGCATCTCATTCTCAGCGCGCCGCAGAGCGCGCTGCTTCCCCTGGCGCGGCGCGAGCTCGAGATGGCGCGCGGCGCGGTGCCTCCCGGACCATGATGTCATTACTCCACGTCAGACGCACCTTCGTCGTGCTGGCGCTCGCGCTCGGCACCGCGCGCAGCGCCGTCGCGCAGCGGCTGCTCATTCCGATGGACGACGCGCAGGCCAATCACCTCAAGGCGTACGGCCTGACGTACAACCTGATGAAGACGGGGCAGCAGGCCGAGTGGCTGCTCAACTACCGCGGTGGGGCGTTCCTCCTGCCGGACCTGCCCGAGCTGCGTCGCCGCGCGGCGCTCGACGGCATCTCGATGGAGCCGATCACCGACCAGCAGCTGAGCGCGGTGCGACGCGAGATGTCGGCGGGCAACATGGAGAGCGTGCCGCTCGAGAAGGCGCCGCGAATCGCTGTCTACACGCCGCTCGAGGCGCAGCCGTGGGACGACGCGGTGACGCTCGCGCTCAGGTACGCGGGCATCGACTTCACGCCGATCTACGACGATCAGGTGGAGCAGGGCGAGCTCTCGAAGTACGACTGGGTGCACCTGCACCACGAGGACTTCACGGGCCAGTTCAACAAGTTCCACCTCGGCTATCGGGACGCGCCCTGGTTCCGCGACATGGTGGCGAAGAATGCCGCCGCCGCCAAGCGGCTCGGCTACGCGAGCGTGCCGGGGCTCAAGAAGGACGTGGCCGAGCGGCTGCGCGCCTTCGTGGAGCGTGGCGGCTTCCTGTTCGCGATGTGTGGGGCGACGGAGACGCTGGAGCTCGCGATCGCGGGGCACGACGCGGACATCGCGGGCGAGTTCGCCGATGGCTCGCCGATGGATCCCGATGCGGACGCCCGCATGCAGTGGAAGCGCGCGCTCGCCTTCAAGGATGCGCACCTGGAGCGCTCGCCATTCGTGAACTCGATGAGCGACATCGACGGGCATCAAGTGAACGTGCCCGGCCGGCGCCAGCCGCTCGGCACGTTCACGCTGTTCAACTTCTCGGCGAAGTTCGATCCGGTGCCGAGCATGCTCGTGCAGAACCATCGGAACGTGATCAACGACTACTACGGCGTCACCACCAGCTTCACCAAGGCGACGCTCAAGCCGGGTGACGTCGTGCTCGCCACGGAAGAGGGCGCGCCGTGGGTCAAGTACATCCACGGCGACTATGGCAAGGGGACGTGGACCTATCTCGGCGGACATGATCCCGAGGATCCGCAGCACGCGATCGGCAATCCGCCCACCGATCTCTCGCTGCACAAGAACAGCCCCGGATACCGGCTGATTCTCAACAACGTGCTCTTCCCCGCCGCGAAGAAGAAGCCGCTGAAGACGTAGGCACCGCTTCGGTGTATCTTCAGGGGTCATGTCCACCCGCCCCGCACCGAAGCCGCCCACGACGAAACGACTCGCCAGCTCGGCATCCGCCGCGATGCGGGCGGCTATCCGGCTCGCTGGCGGACGCGAGGTGTGCTTCGTGTGCTCGATGGACGAGGAAGGTGTGGTGCAGACGGCGCGCGTCGTCGCACGGGGCGATGTTGGAAGCGTGCTCGCGTTGCCCGGCTTCGCACGCCGCGGCGAGCTGCTGCTGCACAACCATCCGTCCGGGCTGCTCGAGCCGAGTGGCGCCGACTACGACGTGGCCGCGCGGCTGCACGACGACGGCGTGGGCTTCGGGATCATCGACAACGACGCGAAGCTGCTCTACGTGGTCGTCGAGGTGCCGCGAGCGGACGCGCAACTCCGCCTCGATCCCGAATCAGTGGCGCATGATCTCGGCCCCGCCGGACTGATCGCACAGCAGCATGCCCGCTACGAGGACCGCACGAGCCAGCGCGCGATGGCGGCGACGATCGCGCGCGTCTACAACGAAGGCGGCGTGGGTCTGCTCGAGGCAGGGACAGGCGTCGGCAAGTCGCTCGGCTATCTCGTACCCGCGCTTCGGTGGGCCGCGGCCAACGGCGAGCGCACCATCGTCAGCACCAACACGATCAATCTGCAGGAGCAGCTCGTCGGGAAGGATCTGCCCTTCCTGGCGCGCGCGCTCACCGACCAGAAGGTGCGGTTCGCGCTGCTGAAGGGGTGGCGCAACTACCTCTGCAAGGCGCGCCTCGAGCAGGCGACCGGCGGTGCGGCGCAGCTGTTCGACGACGGGATGGCGCGCGAGGTCGCGGCGCTCGTCGAGTGGGCCGAGCGGACGACCGATGGCTCGCTCGCCGACCTGCCCGTGCCACCGCGCCCCGAAGTGTGGGACGAGGTGTCCGCCGAGGGCGACATCTGCACGCGGATGAAGTGCGCGCACTTCGAGTCGTGCTTCGTCTTCAAGGCGCGGCGGCAGGCGGCGCAGGCGGACGTCATCGTCGTCAACCACCACCTGCTGCTGGCCGACCTCGCCGTGCGGCGCACGTCGCAGAACTGGGATGACGCGGCCGTGCTGCCTGCGTACGGGCGGCTCGTGGTGGACGAGGGCCATCACCTCGAGGACGCCGCGGCCGCGCATCTTGGCGCAACCGTGACGCGCCGCGGGCTGCAGCGGCTCGTCGGTCGGCTGGACCGGCGCGGCAAGGGGCTGCTGCCGATGCTCGCGACGCGCCTCTCGGCGAGCAACGATCTGCTCAGCACCGCGAGCCTCGACCTGCTCGAGGCGCGACTCGCGCCCGCGGTGAAGGCACTCGGCGACAAGAGCGCGCTGCTATTCGACCTGCTCGACACCTTCATCGAGGAGAGTGGTCAGCCGGTCGTGCGGCTCACGCAGGCGTTCTCCTCTCATCCGATCTGGAAGGGCGGGCTATCGCTCGCGCTCGAGGACACGCTCGGCGAGATCGAGCTGCTGCAGGAAGGGCTGCGTCTGGTGCGCGAGCGCATCGAGGGGAGCACCAAGCTGGATGAAGCGCTCGCACCGCTGCTCAACGAGGTGCGCTCGGTGACGCGTCGGCTCCAGAATGCCGGCGACGGCCTACGTCGCGCGCTCGCGCCGCCGGCGGACGACGACAGCGTGCGCTGGGTGGAGGTGCGCGGCAAGGAGCGGTCGGTGGTGGTGTCGAGCGTGCCGCTCGACCTCGCGCCGATCCTGCGCGAGGATCTGTTCAAGCGACTCGACAGCACCATCATCACGAGTGCGACGCTCATCGCGTCGGGCTCTGCGTCGAGCGGCGACGTCGCGGCCGATGCACGGCGCTTCGATTTCCTCGCGGCGCGACTCGGGCTCGACGACGCGGAGCTCGCGCCGACGACCGCGGTGTTCCCCAGCCCGTTTGCGTACGCGACGCAGTCGCTGCTCGCCATTCCGTCGGACATCCCGGCGCCCAACGTCGATCCGGACGGGCATCGCCGCGCCCTGACACGCATGGTGCTCGATGTGGCCGAGGCGTCAGACGGTGGGCTGTTCGTGCTGTTCACGAGCCATCGCGAGGTGCGGCAGCTCGCGGCGGAGCTGCGGTCGCGCGGGGTGGAGCGGCGGTGGCCACTGCTCGTGCATGGTGACGAGAGCCGCGACGCGCTGCTCGCCCGCTTCCGCGAATCGGGGCAGGCGATCCTGCTCGGCACCGCCTCCTTCTGGGAGGGAGTCGACGTGCCCGGTGATGCGCTGCGCGGCCTCGTGATCGCCAAGCTTCCCTTCCGCGTGCCGACGGAGCCAGTGACCGCTGCGCAGTGCGAGGCGATCACCGCGCGCGGCGGTGATGCATTCGCCGAGTACATGCTGCCGCATGCGTCGCTCCGGCTCAAGCAGGGGTTCGGGCGGTTGATCCGGACCGGGACCGACCGTGGTGTGGTGGTGATCGGCGATCCGCGCATCGTGACCAAGCGGTACGGCCGCGGACTGCTCGAGGCGCTTCCGCCAGCCACACGCGCGATCGGTCGCTGGCCCATGCTTGCCGAGCGCGTCAGGGCGTTCTATGGTGTTCGGAGTCGCGCCGCGGGGTGAGCCGATCGGTACGGCCGAGTCTGTCACGGTGGGGTGGTGGAACTACCTTTCGGGATGCCAATCCAGACACCATCCAAGATCGTCTGCGTCGGGCGCAACTACGCCGCGCATGCGAAGGAGCTGGGCAACGACGTCCCGACCGAGCCGCTGATCTTTCTCAAGCCGCCGTCGAGCATCATCATGGACGGAGCATCGATTCGCCTCCCGGCCGTGTCCAACCGGGTGGAGTTCGAGGGAGAGATCGGCGTGGTGGTAGGGCGGCGGCTGCGCCGCGTGTCTGCAGAGGGAGCGCGTGACGCGGTGAAGGCGGTCCTCGCGGCGAACGACGTGACTGCGCGCGATCTCCAGAAGTCCGATTCGCAGTGGACGCGGGCCAAGGGGTTCGACACCTTCTGTGCGTTGGGAGAGCCTGGACCAGTGCCGGCAGACCTCTCGTCGCTGAGCGTGACGACGCGAGTGAACGGCACGGTGCGGCAGCAGGGCGCGGCGACGCAGATGGTGTTCGACATCCCGTTCATTCTCGCCTACATCTCGAACGTGATGACGCTGGAAGTGGGCGACCTCGTGCTCACGGGCACGCCGGAAGGTGTCGGGACCCTAACTCCTGGTGACGTGGTAGAAGTAGAGATCCCCGGTGTGAGCCGCGTCAGCAACCCTGTGACGAGCGACGAGTAGTGCCTGCTCCTGCGAACCGATTTGCCACGCTGCCGGACTACCCGCTGGCCAAGATCCCCCAGCGCAAGCGCGACCTGCTCGCGCGCGGCGTGGACGTGATCGACCTGGGTGCCGGGGACGCCGACCTTGCGCCGCCGGAGGCCGTGCTGGAGCGCATGGAGCGCGCGGTGCGCGAGCCAGCGCTGAGCCGTTACGGGTTCGGCATGGGCCACCTGCCATACCGCGAGGCGGTGAGCGCGTTCATGGAGCGCCGCTTCGGCGTGCACTTCGATCCGATGACGGAGATCGTCCCGCTCATCGGCTCCAAGGAAGGGATCACGCACCTCGCCTTCGCGTATCTGGAGCCTGGCACGGTGGGCATCATCCCCGAGCCCGGCTACAACTCGTACCAGGGCGGAACGCTGCTCGCCAGCGCGGAGGCGTACCGCTACGCGCTGCGTCCGCGGACCAAGTTCCTCGTGGAGCTCGACGAGATTCCCGACGACGTGCTGTCTCGCACGCGGATCCTCTATCTCAACTACCCGAACAATCCGACGGCTGCGGTCGCGCCGATCGAGTATCTCGAGCGGGTGGTGGCCACGTGCCGCGAGCGCGACATCCTGCTCGTCTACGACAACGCGTACAGCGAGATGGCGTTCGACGGCTACGTGCCGCCGAGCATCTTCGAGATCGAGGGCGCCCGCGACGTGGCGATCGAGTTCCACTCGCTGTCCAAGACGTACAACATGACCGGCTGGCGGTGCGGCTGGGCCGTTGGGCGGCCGGAGGTGACCAGCACGCTGGCCAAGGTGAAGTCGTTCGTGGACACGGGGCAGTTCATGGCAGTGCAGGCGGCCGGCGTGGCAGCGCTCGAGAGCTGGGAGACGTTCGTGCCCGGCAACGTGGCCATCTTCAAGGAGCGCCGCGATGCCGGTGTCGCCGCGTTCCGCGCCGCTGGATTCCAGTGTGAGGTACCGCTCGCCACGATGTACCTCTGGATCCGGCTCCCCGACGGCATCGCGTCGGCGGACTTCGCCGAGCGCCTGCTCGAGGACGAAGGGGTGATCGTGATGGCCGGCTCCGCGTTCGGTGCAGGAGGGGAGGGGTTCTTCCGCATCTCGTTCATCTGCCCGCCAGCGCGGATCGCCGAGGCGGCGCGCCGCGCCGGGCGGGTGCTGGCAGGCATGACGAGTGAGGCCGTAGTCTGATGAAGCGTCGCGATCCCGCGTCGCTGCTCCTGTCAGTCGTCATTCACGTGGCGGCCGGGTTCGCGATCATGAACGCGGCGTTCCACTACGACTTCTCGCGGGACCGCGTGGTGCGGCCTCCGGCACCGACGCAGGAGAAGTTGACCTACGTCACGGTCGCGCCTAACGGCTCAGCCGTGGGGAGCGCGGATACCTCATCGCGGCCGGCGCGAGCGACCTCGTCCCCCGCGCCTCGCCTCGTAGCTCCGCTGCGCGTCCCCACCGCGGTGGCGCCTCCCGCGCCGCCAACGGCAGGGGGCTCGGCGGGCGTGACGGGCGGCGAGGGCGCTGGTGCCGCCCAGGGGGTGACGACGGGGATCGTGCCGGGTGATCCCGATCCTCGGCTCTCCAGCGACGAGCATGCGTTCTTCCCGGCGCCCAAGACGCACGCGCAGCGCGTGGACAGCGCTGTTCACGCGAGCGTCCTCGCCTACAACGATTCGGTCGCCAGGGCGGCTGCAGCGGCGGGCAAGCAGCCGGGCGACTGGACGTTCGAGAAGAACGGCCAGAAGTGGGGGGTGGACGGCAACAAGATCTACCTGGGCAAGTTCGCCATCCCGAGCGCGGTGCTCGCCGCGTTGCCGATCCACATCCAGGGCAATCCTGGGGAGACGGCGAGCGACCGTCTGTCGATCGCGCGGCGTGGCGACATCCAGCTCCATGCCGCTTCGGCGTATCACGACGACGAGTTCAAGACGGCGGTGAAGCGTATCCGCGAGCGGAAGGACCGTGAGCGCCGAGATCGGCAGAGCGGCGACGACAAGCCGGTGGTCGCGACGACGCCGTAGGCGCTGCGGCACGAGAGGCGCTCGCTCGGCACGCGCGTTAAAATCGGCGGCGAGTTCATCCTGCGGCTCGCGCCTTCTCGAGGACCCCGTGCCCGATCACGACGCGCACCTCACT
>JAYUTY010000001.1:0-2637 GCA_043754875.1 Gemmatimonadota bacterium | reverse complement strand
AGCGCACTCGGGCTCTCGCGCGTGATCGTCAGGGTGTCGCCGCTCAGCCGCTGCCGGTAGCCCTTCACGTCGAACCCCTCGAGCGACGTGCCCGACAGCCGCACCCGAAGCTGCTCGAGATTCTTCCGCATCAGCTTCCCGGCGCTGATGGCCGTCGTCTCGAAGATGTCGCGGTCGGCGGTGACCACGGGACCACGCGCGGCGGCATCGGCTTTCCAGTTCTCGAACGCAACCTCGTACGGGCGCCGCTCCATCGTGAGCCCCAGGATCTGCTGCGCCACGATCACGCGTCCCTGCTCGTCCACCCACCCCGCGAAATCCGTGGTCGACGGTGTGGCCGCTTCGGTCGCGAGCCGCCACGCGCGGACGGTGTCCGGCAGCACGCCGCGCCACCGCTTGCTCGCGCCATCGAAGACGCTGCTGTCCTGAAGCACGAACAGACTCTCCGCCTGCACGCGCACTCGGACGTCGCGCGGTGCCATCGTGAGCGGGTCGAACAGGGAGAGCGGATACGCGCGGCCGACCTTCGGACGCTCGCCCAGCACGACGGCGAGCGGCACGAGCGTCGGCAGCAGGATCGGACCGGTGAGCCGCACTCGCTGCGTGTCGGCAGGCTGACTATCCACCCCGCGCACGACGTACTCGAGCAGCGTGTCGCCGAACACGCGCCCCGACGCGCGAATCGGCGCGAGCCCGGCCTCGACGTCGGCCGAGAAGCTGCTCACGCGTAGGGCTCGCGAGAGCCGCACCGTGGTCCGCACGCTGGCGCGATGCAGCGTGCCGCCGATCGGCAGGTCGGCGACGAGGTAGTCGCTCACGGTGATGCCGGCGTCCGCCGTGTCCACCGTGGTCGACGCGAAGCCGATCTGCGCGCCCTTCTGAAGCACGGCGAAGAACGACGCGCCCGGCGTCACGCGCAGCCCGGCCTCCGTGAGCTGCTCGGCGTGCGGGCGAAAGAGTTCACGTCGAACCAGCACGCCAAGCCCGCCCAGCCAGAGGGCGATCACGCCGAGCCCGAGCAGCCCGCGCCTGCCGAGTCGGCGAGTCACGGGGCTTGCCGTTCCTTACCGCTGCTGCGCGTCGCGCACGCGGCGATACGCGGCCGCCGCTTCCGCCGGCCGCCCCATCCGGTCCAGCACGATGCCGATGCCCTTCAGTGCGCGCAGGTTCGTGGGCTGCAGCGTCGCCGCGGCCTCGTAGGCCGCCAGCGCTGCGGGCAGCTCGTCGATGTGATTGTACGCTTCGCCCAGGTAGTAGTGCGCGTCGGCGCGCTTGGGGTCGGCGGCGATCGCAGCGCGCAGCGGCTCCACCGACTCGCGCCAGCGTGCGCGCTTGGAGAAGAGGATGCCAAGCTGCATGTGCACGTCTGCGCTCCGATCCTCGAGCTTCACGGCGCGTCGCAGGTCGACCTCGGCCTGATCGTAGCGCGCTCGGGCCGTGAGGAGCGCGGCGCGCGCGAGCAGGATCGCAACGTCATCCGGCGTGGACTCGAGCGCGCGTCCGAGCTCCACCAGCGCGCCCTCCACATCGCCTCGATTCTCGAGGAGGCCGGCCAGGGCAGCGCGTGCGCGACCGTTGGATGGCTCGCGCGCAACCAGCGCGCGCAGTGTGGTGAGTGCCGCGCTCATCTCGCCGCGCGCCGCGAGCTCGGCCGCCTGCTGCAACGGGTCCGGGCCGCGATCGGCAGCGCGAGGCGCAACGCTCTCGCCGCTCCCAGCGCCCGTCCGGACATCGCCGAGCGCGTCGGACTGCGGTGGCGCGGCTGCAGGCGTGGCGCCGGTGGTGTTGGGCCCTTCGGTGTTCGGGTGCGACATGCTGCGATTCCTCGTGTGCGTCGACGTGAGCGTCAGCGTGAACAGCTACAGCTGTAAATCAGGCGAGCGCCAGCGTCGTCTCGCCGTTGATCCATTCCAGGTATTTCGCGTTGCCCGACGACACGGGAAGCGCCAGCAGCTCGGGCACCTTGTACGGATGCAGCTCGTCGAAGGCGAGCTGGAGCGTTTCCAGACGGGCCGAGCGAGTCTTGAGCAGCACGACCGCCTCCTGCTCGTCGGCGATCTTGCCCTGCCAGCGGTACAGCGACCGGCCACCGGGCAGTACGGTTCCGCACGCGATCAATCGACGCTCGAGGAGAGCACGGACAAGCTTCACGGCATCGTCGGCAGAGGAGAGCGTCGTCATCACGACGATGGCGTCTGTATGGGGCATGGCTCGGGCTGGCAGCGTGGCGACGCGTCTATAGGGAGGTCGCGGCTCCGAGTCGCGGGAGCCGTCGTCCGAGTAATCTAATCGCCACCGCGCGCGACTTGTCTCCCCCCGGTCCTGGAGCGAGCTTACCCGGGTTATGGCAGAAGACGCATTGATCGTCCGCGGCGCACGTGAGCACAACCTGCGCAACGTGGACGTAACCATCCCCCGCGACCGTCTCACGGTCATCACGGGACTGTCAGGGTCGGGCAAGTCCTCCCTCGCTTTCGATACCATCTACGCCGAGGGGCAGCGGCGATACGTCGAGTCGCTCTCGGCCTACGCGCGCCAGTTCCTCGGCCTGATGGAGAAGCCCGACGTCGACGCGATCGAAGGGCTGTCGCCGGCGATCTCCATCGAGCAGAAGACGGCTGGCCACAACCCCCGCTC